>JBOGSE010000067.1:0-5106 GCA_050694895.1 bacterium
ATGACGTGCCGGTCGGGCATCTCGCGCGCATAGACGGCGCCGAAGATCGCCGCGTTGTTCGACTCGGTTGCCCCACCCGTGAAGATGATCTCCTTGGGCTGGGCGCCGATGAGTTGTGCGACCGATGTCCGCGCCTGGTCCACCGCGCCACGGGCCGCCTGGCCGAACTGATGCACGCTGCCGGCGTTGCCGAACCGCTCGGTGAAGAATGGATGCATCGCCTCGACGACCCCGGGGTCGGCCGGCGTGGTCGCGGCGTAGTCGAGGTAGATTCCTGAGGTAGCACCCTGATGCGTACGCATGACAGCTTGAGTATATCAGGCGCTTGTGGCGCGCGGAAACATGAGGGGCTATCAGCCGCCGGCCGGCGCGGCGAACACGGCGGAGCGGGCGACGTCGTCGTAGCGGATCCCAGTCGCATCGAAACGCTCGAGGTTCTCGGCGAGCTTGCGGAAGGTCACGTCAAAGGACGGCAGCGTCTTTCGGGCCCTGGTCAGCGGCGTCGTCCGGGCGAGGACAAAGTTCTTGACGTAGGGGTGCCTGATGCCACGCTTCCGAATCTTCGCCACGACCTCGGACAGCAGCTCATCGGTCCTGCGCACCAGTGCCGCGCGCTCTTCGCGTTCTTCCAGGGCTTTGGGGAACGTGCTCTTGAGAAACTTGTCCACGCGCCGCAGGATGGGTGCATATGCGCCGCCCGCGAAGCGGCGGTTCTCCTCGTAGATCAAACCAAGTGTGATGAAGTGGGCGGACTCGAACTGGAATGCGTAGTCGTCCTCTGAGGCCCGCGGCTCGTCCTTCACCAGCGCCCGGTACATCCGGATGACCTCCAGGGACTTCTCCTTCAGGTTGTGGGCCTTCTCGGTGTTCAGTGCGAGGATCTGGAAGTTCACCTCAGGTTCGGGAATCAAGACGGCCGGGATGAATTTCGCCTTCAGCTTCCCCAGCGCGGCCAGCCGGTGATTGCCGTTGGGTGTCCAGTAGACGCCGGGCTTCGGAGACGTGGCCACGATGGGATCCACAAAGCGGTCGATCTTCCGGATCACTTCCTGGAGCCGTTTGGCATGCGTCGGTGAAAGGTCGCGCTGATAGGGCGTGGGCTCGACACGGTCAATAGGCAGCACGCAGAAGATCTGCCAGTGATCCCCGATCGGATCCTGAAAGATGGCCAGGGTCTGGCCGCCGTCACGCTCGACCTGCTCGGCCAGGGCGCGCGCTTCCCGCGACGGCTCTTTGCGGGGAAACGTCGTCCAGGTGCTCATAGTACTCGCCCTTCGCCGCGCCCGTCGCCGGCGCTGTCAAGATGGGCCAGCACGTCGTCGGGCCGCTGGATGTCCACGCCAAACTGCAGGAAGCGGATGGGACCGACCGCAGCGTGGATGGCATCGAGGTGGATGCGGCGATCGTCGATGTAGAGAACCTCAGAAGGGCTCAGGCTCCGCCCAGCGGCCTCAAGATCGCGGAATAGAGCGGCAACGAGGCGCTCCTTGTTGGGGTGCGGCTCGACCTTCTTGTGATCGAAGTAGTGATTCAGGTCCAGCAGATCAAAGATCTCCTGCACCGCGTCGGGCTCGTTCCAGGACGCCGCGGCTATGATGAGCTTTCGCGCCCGCAGACCGTCCAGCAGTGTGCGGACTCCGGGGTACAGGCTCACACGCACGCCGGTCTGATCCACAACCGCATCATCGCCCGCGCTTTTGAAGGGGCGCGCCAGCGCCGTCACATTTCTGTGATCCCACAGGGTCAAATCCAGATCGAGGATCACCAGGCGCACGCTCATTCCACTAACTTCTCCTCCCCGTCCGAATCATTGTCGTCCACTGCGCGCGCGCCGTGTGGTCGGCCGGAAACGCTGCGACCGCGCTCGATATCATACGCCATTCAGCGTCCGCTGCTCCTTCCCGGCGCCGGGCGGTCGGCCTCCAGCAGCCGGACCATCCCATCAATGATGCGCGCGGTCGCCCCCCATACCACGTGGGTGCCGGTGTCATAGAAGAGCAGCTCGCGCGCCCGGCCCTCGTGGACGACGTGCTCGCTGCGCACCCTGTCGGGGTCGAGAAACACTGACAGCGGGACGACGATGATCTCATCGATCTCGTTGGGGTTAGGGCGCAACGTGCCCAAATGCGCCACGAATCCGACATACGGCGTGATCGCAAACCCCGACACGACGGTTTCCAGTTCATCCAGCCGCCCCCACACCTCGACGGCCTCGGGCTCGAGTCCCAGCTCCTCATACGTCTCGCGCAATGCCGTGGCCAGGAGATCGGCATCGCCGGGCTCCTCTCCACCCCCGGGAAACGAGATCTGGCCTTTGTGGTGCTCAACCACTTCGGTACGCTTGGTGAGCAGCAAATGGGGCACGCCGTCCCGGACCAGGACGGGTACCAACACCGCGGCCCGCCGGTAAGGGTGAGGCGGGAGATCCCGGCCCGGCGAAGTCCGCAGACGCTCTTTCAGCGCCACGATAACATCCACAGGCCTAGTCTTGGCGAGATGGCGCCGCTATCCTCCCCGAGAGTGTACCCACGAGATCTTGTGTCGGCTTCTGGAAATTCCTACAATATGTTGCGCTCCGAGCAGGAAGTCGGATAGGGATGCGGAACTACTACCGGCGACCCCCGGGGGGAAGGTCATGGACCCTCAATTCGCCTCAATCGACGGCTCTCCATCACCGCGTCTACGCGACATCTACCTCCTTAGCCCCAGGCTCCTTCCCCCCGAGGTCATTGCCGTAGCATTCGCCAAGACGTCGCGCAGCCCCAAACCATTCCGGGAGATCGCGGCGGAGCTGACCCAGGAACAGTCCAGCGAGTTCCATGAGAAGTGGGTGTTGGGCTACGGCCATGCCTCCGTAGCCGAGCACGCCGTCCTGCACCTGGCTCTGGAAAACCTCTCGCGCCTGGCCATCGAGTGTCTGGAGAGCAACCGCCTCTGCTCATACACCGAGAAGTCCACCCGCTACCAGATCTTCGACACGTTTTACGTCCCGGCGGCGATCGCGGCCGGCCCTCATGCCGACCGGTACGTCGCCACCTGCCGGCATCTCTTCGGAACGTACCGGGCCAGCCTCGAGCCGGTTCGAAAGGTCATCGAAGACTGGTATCCCCGAAGGGACGGGGAAGCCGACCGGGCATACGCGGCCCGCATCCGCTCGAAGTACGTCGACGTCTGCCGATTCCTGCTGCCCTGCGCAACGCTGGCGAACGTGGGCATGACCGCGAACGCGCGGGCGCTCGAGCACGCCATTACCAAGATGCTCTCGCACCCGCTGGAGGAGGTCCGCGCAATTGGGGCCGAGGTCAAGGCCGTCGCGACCGGCGAGGTGCCGACACTGGTCAAGTATGCCGACCCTAGTCCGTACTTGGTGGAAACTCGAGAGGCGCTGGAGACCACGGCAGCGACGCTCCTGGACGGCGCGACGCCGGATCGGAGCTCGGACGCCATGGAGCATCCCCAGACGGCCGGCGTGCGCCTACTTCACTTCGACCGGGACGCCGAGCAGCGGATCGTGGCCTCATGCTTGTACCGCCACGGCCGGGGGGCCTATGACGCGGCGTGGTCGCGGGCGGCCGCGATGAGCACTGCGGAACGGACGGCGGTGATCGAGCAGGCGCTGGGACGGCTTGGCCGGTACGACGCGCCCCTGCGTGAGACCGAGCACACCACCTACACGTTCGAGATTACCTGCGATCAAGGCGCCTATTTCGACCTCAAGCGCCACCGGATGATGACGCAGAGCCCACAGCCACCGACGGTTGACCTTGGATATGCGATCCCACGCGCTATCGATGAAGCCGGCCTCGGCGAGCGGTACCGTGAGGCGCTCGATCGTGCAACCGACGCGTATCACGCCGTCGCTGTGGATCACCCCCTCGAAGTCGCCTATCTGGTGACGAACGCCCACAACCGGCGGCTTCTGGCCACGATGAATCTGCGCGAGGTCTACAGCCTTGTGCCCCTCCGCGCGCGCGAGTCCGGGCACTTCTCCTACCGCCGCGTCGCCCTCCTGCTCTACGAGGCGGTGCGCGCGGTCCACCCGGCGCTCGTCGCGCACGTGCGGTTCGGCTACACGCAGCCGGAAGCGGGGTCGCTCGAAGCGCGCTTCTTCTCGGAGGTGTCCGCACGCCCATCGACGCTCGCCGGGCCTGCCGCACGCTGACCCTCTTATCGTCGTCTGCACCTTGGTACGCGGTTGACCCGCGTGGAGGCGGATCCCATGGCCTTTCTTAAGCTCGTGGTCTACGTGGTGGGGCTCGGCCTGGCGGTCTTCATCGTCAGGCGATCGATCGGAACCCAGCTGGTGACGGGCCCCGGAGGCCGGCCACGCATGGCTGCGGTGAGTGTGGGCGGGCTCGCCCTGGCTCTCGTCATCGCCGTGATCACGCTGGGGATTTCGGCGAGCTTCGGGCAGGTGCCGGCCGGCTATCGCGGCGTGGTCCTGCGCTTCGGCGCGCCGACCGGCGCGATCAAGCCCGAAGGACTGTACATGGTCACGCCCTTCATCAACAGCGTCGAGCTGTTGCTGGTGCAGGTCGTCGCCTTCGACGCGGTCGCCGAGGCCGCCTCGCGCGATCTCCAGGACGTCAAGGCCAAGGTGACGCTGAACTACTCACTGGATCCGGCGCAGGTCGTGGAGATCTATCAGCGGTTGCGGCACGACTACGAGTTCCGCATCATCAAACCGGCGATCCAGGAAGCGGTCAAGGCCTCCACGGCACGCTTCACGGCCGAGGAGTTGATCACCCGGCGGCCCGAGGTGCGCGATTCGATTCAGCAGAACCTGACCCAGCGCCTCGACCGGTTCGGCATCCTGACGCAGGCGATGTCGATCACCGACTTCGCCTTCAGCAAATCGTTCAACGAGGCGATCGAGGCCAAGGTCACGGCAACGCAGCAGGTCCTCAAAGCCGAGCGCGACCTCCAGCGCGTGCGCCTGGAGGCCCAGCAGCAGATTGAGCAGGCGAAGGCCCAGGCCGAGGGCCTGCGCATCCAGAAGCAGAACGTCACGCCGGAGTTGATTGAACTGCGGCGCATCGAGGCGCAGTTCCGGGCCATCGAGAAGTGGGATGGGCACATGCCGACGTATGTGGCGGGGCCGGTGCC
>JBOGSE010000068.1:0-2951 GCA_050694895.1 bacterium
CGGGGAGCTGGTGCGTGAGGAAGTTATAGGCGTAGACCAACTTCTCCCCCACCAGGCGCGGGATGACGTGCTTCCCGAAGTCGTGCTCCGTGGGCCGCTGCACGTCCTCCAGGAGGCACTCCACCAGTACCTCCTTGGCGAAAATGTAGTTGCCCATGGAGGCGTAGGCCTGCGAGGGGTCGGCGGGCATCGGGACCGGTTGGCGCGGCTTCTCGTGGAAGGCCAGGACCCGGTCCTCGCTGTCGGCCTCGACCACCCCGAACCCGCCGGCCTGCTCCAGGTGAACCGGCAGGGCGGCCACGGTCACGTCGGCCTCCCGCTCCGCGTGGAAGGCCAGCATCTGGTTCAGGTCCATCCGGTAGATGTGGTCGGCCCCGAAGATGGCGACCATGTCCGGGTTGAAGTCCTGGATGAGGTGCAGGTTCTGGGCCACGGCGTCCGCCGTCCCCCGGTACCACATCTCCCCCATCCGCATCTGGGGAGGGACCATGCTGATGAAGTGATCCCGGAGGAGCCCCCCGTGGCGCCAGCCGATCTGGAGGTGCTCGATGAGGGACTGGGACTTGTACTGGACCAGGACGTAGAGAGAGAAGATGCCGGAGTTGACGAAGTTGCTCAGGACGAAGTCCACGATCCGGTACTTCCCGCCGAAGGGGACGGCCGGCTTGGACCGCTCGCGAGTGAGGGGGTGCAGCCGCTCCCCCTTCCCCCCCGCCATGATGATCCCCAGGATTCTCGCCCGCCGCATCCTCCGTCCTCCTGCCACCTCGCCGCTTGGCCGCGCGTGCGAAAGCCCTTGAAAAATCGCAGGATTGCCGCCAGACTAGCGGCCGCTCGCCGAGGCTGTCAACCTGAATTTGACCCTGACACGGTGTCGAGACTCAGTACACCCCAGGATGGGCGCGGGGCGGGATTGAACAAGAGGTAGCCGGGAGGAGGGACGGAGGCGTGACCGCGTGGAGGAACTGACTGCTCAGGTGGGGGCCAAGGCCCCCGTCGGGGAAGACGAAGGGGACATCAGGCTGAGGTCGTGGCGCGCTAGAGGGCCCTGGCTAGGCGGGAACTCCTGCGGTCCTTTTCGGCCGACCAGGGCGGCGAACCCAGGAGCCGATATGCCGGGCAATCGCAGTCTTCTTCCACACCGGCCCAGAGGCTAAGTTTGCGATCGGCTTAGGGAAGTCGGGGATGCGCGCGAGTTCCGAGGCGCGCTGCTTAGAGACCCTCAGGATCCTCGCGAGTTCGGCCACGCCCATCAGGTCGCCGAGGTTGGACTCCTTCAGACTCCGATCCAACTCGTCGAGGTTCTGGATCTCGACCCCTGAGATACGGTACTGGGGCGCCTTGATACCGGCCTTCTCCAGGGCTGAGCGGAACAGGCGAAACCCAGATTCCGCTACGCGCAAGGGCGAATTGGCCCCAAGACAGAAGCTGGCGGACATCGTGTGCGGTCCGTAACTGACCGCAGGCTTATGGCGCTTGAGAGCGCCCACGACATCATCCGCGTGCTCCTCGCTGAACACGAGGTCGGGGAGGCTAATCTCAAAACGCACGCTCCACTCGCGCATTACTTCCTCTCCTTCCTCTTCTGGGGTGGCCAAGGCCAAATGAAGCCTTGGCGCTTCAGCTCGGCCAGAAGGTTCGTAAGAGCGCGCCAATCGGACGGTGTACCGGAGCCAATGACGATTTCCTTTCTCGGATCAGGCGGAACGAATCTCGGGTGCCCCCTCTTCGTCCTGCCTACCTCCCAACCTTGTTCCTTAGTACTGCATTTCATAAATACGATGACGTATTGTAGTCGCTTTTTCCCGTACGGCTGTGGCACACTCCTTGGCGGAGGTGCCTATGCCGCGTCCGAGTCCGTACGTCATCGAGTTGACCAAGGCGGAGCGCGAAGAGCTGGCGGAGAGGGCGCGCAAGTATACGTCACCATATCGCGACGTCATCCGGGCGAAGATTGTCCTCCTCGCGGCGCAGGGCTTGTCCAATGACGCTATCGCGTCCCGCCTGGATACCGCCCGCCAGATCGTCAGCAAGTGGCGCAAACGGTTCTCCCTGGCGCGCTTACCGGGGCTCGAGGAAGAGCCGCGAGGCGGGCGCCCTGCCCGTTTCCCCCCCCAGCGTCGTCGTCGAGGTCAAGGCCCTCGCCTGTGAGTTGCCGGCGCGCCACGCGGTGCCGCTGGCGCGCTGGTCGCTCGCGGAGTTGCGGCGCGAGGTGGTGGCCCAAGGGCTGGTGGCGCAGATCAGTGGCGCGACCCTGTGGCGCTGGCTCAGCCAGGACGCGCTGCGCCCCTGGCGGCACCGGAGTTGGGTCTTCCCCCGCGACCCGGAGTTCGCGCGCAAGGCGGGCCGGCTCCTGGACCTCTACGAACGGCGCTGGCACGGCGTCCCACTCGGGCCGCGGGAGTACGTGCTGTGCGCCGACGAGAAAACCAGCATCCAAGCCCGGCGGCGCAAGCACCCCTCGCTGCCACCCACCCCCGGCCGGCCGATGCGCGTCGAACACGAGTACGCGCGGGCGGGCGCCTGGGCCTACCTGGCCGCCTGGGATGTGCATCGGGCGAAAGTGTTCGGCCGGTGTGAGGCCAAGACGGGCATCGCCCCCTTCGAACGCCTCGTGGCGCAGGTCATGGGCCAGGAACCCTACCGGTCCGCCCGCCGGGTCTTCTGGATCGTGGACAACGGCTCGGCCCATCGCGGGCAGCGCGCCATCGCGCGGCTGCAGGCCAAGTGGCCGAAGCTCGTGCTCGTGCACACCCCGGTCCACGCCAGCTGGCTCAACCAGATCGAGATCTACTTCTCGGTCGTCCAACGCAAGGTCCTCACGCCGAATGATTTCCCCTCGCGCGCTGCTGTCAGGGATCGCTTGCTCCGCTTCCAGGAACGCTATGCCCAAGCGGCCAAGCCCTTTCAGTGGGCGTTCACGCGCCGGGACCTCACCGCGCTCCTCGCGA
>JBOGSE010000069.1:0-3146 GCA_050694895.1 bacterium
GAGCTGTCCACGGTCAACGAGCAGCTCCAGCACCGCAACCTGGAGCTCAACCAGACCACCAACGATCTCCAGAACCTGCTCGCGAGCACCGCCATCCCGGTGGTCATGGTGGGGCCGGATCTGAGGATCCGCCGGCTGACGCCGCCGGCGCGCAAGATCATGAACCTCTTGTCCTCCGACCTCGGTCGGCCCATCGGGGATCTCAAGGCGAACGTGGATGTGCCCGATCTGGAGGCGCTGATCGCCGAGGTGGTCGAGGAGGTCCAGTTCCGGGAACGGGACGTACGGGGCCGCGACGGCTGCTGGTACACCCTGCGCATCTATCCCTACCGCACGTTCGACAACAGGATCGACGGGGCGGTGGTGGTGCTGCTCGACATCGACGACATCAAGCGCTACCAGGAGGCGGTGCGCGAGGAGCGCGACTACGCCCAGGCCATCGTGGAGACCATACGCGAACCGCTCATCATCCTCGACGGGGAGCTGCGGGTGGAGACGGCGAATGCGGCGTTCTACCGGACGTTCGGAGTCCAACCGGCAGAAACGCAAGAGCGCCTGGTCTATGAACTGGGCGACCAGCAGTGGAAGATTCCCGCCCTGCGCAGACTGCTTGAACGAGTCCTACCCCACGATCAGGCCTTCGAGGGTTTCGAGGTTCAGCATCACTTCCCCCAGATCGGTCATAAAACCATGCTCCTCAACGCCCGCAGGCTGTACCGCGCAGAGCGCCCATCGTTGATCTTGCTCGCCATCGAGGACGTCACCGAGCGGGCCGAGGCCGCTTCCTTGCGGCTTACCGCCATCGTCGATAGCTCCGACGATGCCATCGTCGGCAAGACCCTCGATGGCGTCGTCACCTCATGGAACCGCGCTGCCGAGCGGATGTTCGGATACACGGCCGCGGAGGCGATCGGCCAGCCCATCACGATCATCATCCCGCCTGAGCACCGTCCCGAGGAGGATTATGTCCTCTCGCGGCTCCGGGAGGGCGAGGCCGCGCACTTCGAGACGGTCCGCATGCGCAAGGACGGGACCCGGCTCGACATCTCGCTGACGGTTTCGCCGATCAAGGACGCAGCCGGGCACGTCATCGGGGCTTCGAAGATCGCGCGCGACATCACCGAACGCAAGCGGGCCGAGGCCGCGCTGCGCGCCAGTGAGGAGCGGTTGAGCCTGGCTGTCCGCGGCACCGGTATGGGCACTTGGGACGTGGACCTCAAGACGGACGGGGTGATCTGGTCCGAGAACCACTTCCGGGTCCTCGGCTACGAGCCCGCGCCGGGCGGGGAAGCCACCATGAAGATGTGGCGCGAGCGCATCCACCCCGACGATCGCGAGGGGGTTCTCCGGGCCCTCGATGAGGCGAAACGCGAGCGCACGCTCTATGCCTCCGAGTACCGCATCTGCCGCGCCGACGACGGGGAGACGCGCTGGCTGTCCGCTTGCGGCCGGTACGTCTACGACGAGGCCGGCGAGGCGCAGCGCTTCGTCGGCATCTTCAACGACATCACCGAGCGCCGCGAGGCCAAGGCGCTCAGTTCCCGTTCGCCTGGGAGGACAAGCGCTTCACCGTCGGCGCCAGCATCGGGCTGGTCACCATCCCCGCGGGCGGCGACACGCTCGGCGCGGTCATGAGCGCCGCCGATCGCGCCTGCTACGCCGCCAAGGACAAGGGCCGCAACCGCGTGCATGTCTACGCGGCGAGCGATGAGGAGCTGCGGCAGCGGCAGGGCGAGATGCAGTGGATCCCGCGCCTGCACCGGGCCTTGGCGGAAGACCGTTTCCGGCTTTATGCGCAGCCGATCGTCGCGTTGAACGGCCACGGTGGCGAGGTTGAGTACAGCGAGGTCTTGCTGCGGCTCGCCGATGAGCACGGGGGCCTGCTGCTGCCCGGCGTCTTCATCCCGGCCGCCGAGCGCTACCAGCAGATGCGGGCCGTGGACCGCTGGGTGGTGCGGACGGCGCTGTCACATCTCGCCGCGCGCGGCGATGTGGCGCACTACGGGATCAATGTCTCGGCGCAGTCGCTCTGCGACGCGGACTTCCTCGACTTCGTGCTGGGGCAACTGGATGCCGCCGGTGTGCCGCCCGGGCAGATCTGCTTCGAGATCACCGAGACCGCGGCCATCACCGATCTCAAGCACGCCCTCAGGTTCATGAGCGCCATCAAAGAACGCGGCTGCCGTTTCGCGCTCGACGACTTCGGCAGCGGGTTGGCCTCCTTCGGCTATCTCAAGACCCTGCCCGTCGATTACCTGAAGATCGATGGCCACTTCGTCAAGGACATCCCCGCGGACCCGTTCGATGACGCCGTGGTGCAGGCCATCCAACGGATCGCGGAGACCCTGGGGCTCAGGACCATCGCGGAGTCGGTGGAGAGTGAAGCGATCCTTGAGCGGGTCAAGGCCATCGGGATCGATTTCGCCCAGGGTTATACGCTCGCCGAACCGAGCCCGCTCCCGGCTTGAACCCGTGCGCTCCGGGCCGCGCTTGCACATGCCCAGGCAACGCGGCGTTGCGGGCCGCGCCGGCGCGATTTTTAGCCGCTCCATCTCTGCCTCGGGGATGCGTACCATGGCCGGTTCCTCCCAAATTGCGTTAAGATGAGCATGAGCGCGACCCCTCGGAGGACTTGCGTTTGCAGTTTGAGGCGGTCAGCCACATGCCCGAGGAGGAAAAGCGCATCGTGAACGCGCTTCTCGAGGGCATGATCGTGAAAAAACCAAACCCGCCAGTTGGCGGGTAACCTAAACAGCTAAAAGGAGACCGCCAATGGATGTACAGCTTGACCGTGATACTGCCCGCCGCCTGGCCGAGCTCGCCCAAGCCACCCACCGGCCCCAAGGGGAGGTGGCCGCGCAGTTGCTCAAAACCTACTTGAGAGACTTGCAGGACTGGAAGACCGAAGCGATCAGGTTGGGTCTCAAGGAAGCCGACGCCGATCAGCTCATCGACATCGAGCAGGTGCGTCAACGCTGGGAAGACAAACGTGCGCGTCAGGCTGACCCCCAGCGCTGAGCGCGATCTGGACGGGATCGAGGCCTACATCGCCGCCGACAACGTAAGCCCGTAGGATGGGCTAAACAACGTGCAGCCCATCAATCGCGAATGATGGGCTTCGTGCCTCAGCCCATCCTACGGAACTC
>JBOGSE010000070.1:0-4919 GCA_050694895.1 bacterium
CAGAGAGCTTCTCCCAGTAATAGTCCACTTCTTCCTGCGTCTCGCAATGGACCTGGAACGAGATGGCCTCGTTGAATTTGAACACAGGCCCGCCGTTGAGCGCGGTAAACGCCTGCCCATCAAGCTCAAAGGCCACGGTCATGACTGTTCCCGCAGGTCTTCCGTGGATCTCCCGCCCCGCCTCTCCATAGCGAGTCACGCTTACGATCTTGGAATTTCGGAAGATAGCTGTATAGAACGCAACTGCCGCTTCGGCCTGATCATCAAACCACAAACACGGGGTGATCCTTTGAATGTGTCGCATGGTGTTCTCCTCGTCGCGTCCGATCACGGTCGAGAATGAGCGTGCCTACCAGGTAGTCGTTTGCGGACGCCCGAAATCGACAAGACGAGCCGCCCGGGACCGATTCGGCAAAATCCACAGCTTAGTGTTCCTCGAGGCCTTCGGGATAACGATCCGCCACCAGATTCAGTCTCACGTTGTGTTCCAGGAGCGCCTTGAGCCCCGCGAGCACCAACGAGAAGCCTTGAGTCGAGTCGGTCGCCTGTTTCACGAGTTCGTCCCCGTCGCCGGTGAAGCCGGCGTTCGTAAGGCTGACGAAGGTCGAGCCATCTTCCCGGGGCGTAAAGATCCATTCGACCGTGGCCCGGCCTCCGTGCCCCGGCCACTCGATGAGAATGCGCTTGTTCGGCTCAAGGGCCTTCACGGTCACCGGGATCGAGATGCCATACATTTCCCAATCCCATTGAACCCGTTTGCCGGCCTCGAGCCTGCCACTGCTCTTGCTGAACCAGAACTTCGTGGTGATGTCGGGGTTGATGAAGGCCTCGAACACATCCGCGATAGGCTTGCGGATGAGCATTCCGGTCTTTGCAACCGGCACCCGCGTGAGCTCGAGCTTGGCCATACAGACTCCTTTGAGCAGGGGATCATCTCTTCAGCGAGGATAGAGCGAACAGCGAAAACAGGAAGGAAATAATGTCCAGAGGTTCTCTGAACCATGTCCAAAATGTCCACTTGGCGACCCTCGCCGACAGTTCCGCGGATGGGGCCGAATCAAGGGGTACCTTCTGAAATGCGAGCATCTCCGGAATGAAAAACAGGCCGCTCCACACACGCATAACGATATACGAGACCAGCGCAACCAGAAGCAGGCGGCGCACGATCATGTCACGCCAGGTCATCACCAACGCCAAGATGATGAAGAGTGTGATCGCCGCATGCACCGGGATCCAGAACCGCTGAAGGGGTACCCCTGTGGTGGGTTGTATGATCGAGAACGACGAGGGCGGCGATTTACTCCACAGAGGTGTCAGGACGATGTGCTCGTAAAGGCCGCCACCAATCGCGGCTCCCATGGAGAAACAGAGCAGAATCAGCGACCACTGCGCTACCTTTGCCTTCATGAGGGCCTCACCTCTCCGACCCGCGCAGCACGATACGTACCTCCCAGGACGCCTAACGCCTGAATACCGCCGCGCCGCCAAGCGGCGTCGGCTTGAATGACTTGTTACGCGTCACCGAACTCATGGCGCACTCGGCCTTCCTTGTCGCGGCCCCCCTCGACGAACGCCGCGAGTTTGCCGAGTGCCATCCGCCAGCCGGTTTCGTTGTCAGCTGGCGAGACGCCAGGCGGCAGGTTGTCGTGTACGGCGAGCACATCCGTGCCGCCGCCCGCATCAGTGAGCGTGAACGTGACCATCATCTCGCCCCGCATCGCGGGATCGGCCGTCTCGAACTCCATCACTTCGACCACCTGCTCATTCGGTACGAGCTTGACGAAGTGGCCGTGGTACGTGTCGGTGTGCGCGGTCGTCTTCCCGGTCCCGATCGGCTCGTCGTATGTGAGCGAGATTCTGATCGAACCACCTTCGCGCGCGTCGAACACATGCACGTGGCTCGTCATGCCAATAGGCACCATCCATGTCGCGACCGCTTGCGCGTCGAGAAGCGCACGATAGACGGTTGCGCGAGGCGCATGCACGTGGCGACCGGTGCGCGTAGAGGTGGTAGCCAACCGATGAATCCCCCACAGGGAATTGTGACGCCTAACGCTGAGGATAACGTGCGGCGCGAAGCGCCGTCAGGTTCATCTCGCTGTTGGACGGCATCGCCTAAGAGCTCGACTTGCGCTCCAGGAGGTCTTTCAGCGTCTTCAGATCGTTCTCGACTGCCGCCTTGTCCCTAGCGAACTGCTCGTCGGACATCCCCGGCTGGCGGATCAGCGTAAACACGAACTCGCTGCCCTCTCCGTTGGCCACGACCCGCATGGGGTTGTGGATGGTGACGCCCGACTCTAGCTTGACGTCATGATCCATGACACCGAGAGAGTTCCGCGGCACGAACCTCACCCTGACCTTGCCGAACGGGGCGTCCGCGACCCACTCATCGCCGTCCCTCCTGACCTCGGAGCGCGCCAGGCCTGCGGCCCAGCGCGGCAGGTTCCTCGGGTCGGAGGCGAACTCGTAGACCTCGGCCGGCGGGCGGGCGATGTAAACGCTGATATGCTGGACGTCCTGCATGGGACCACCTCTCTCGGGCGTGCACGCTCCGACGCCAAGGACGAAAACGCAAAGGCACGTCGTTATTCGCGACCGGCTAATCAATGGATCCTCCGCTTGGTTGGGCAGCCTATTCCGCAGCCCAGCCCTTCGGGTACAACGTGACGAAGCCCACGGCATTCACCTTGAGTTCAGCAACGAACTTTCCCCCCGCACTCTCATAACGGTAGATGACGTCGTCAACTCGCCGGTATATCTGCTCGAGCGGCTCAAGCGTGAATCCAGGAAAGCGCAGCCACGCGGCTTTCACCTGGGCTTGCTCACCAATCGACAGGTTGAGTCGGCGAATGGGGAGGAGATTTGTCGATGGGCTAAAGTTCAGGTCCAGATCGATGCTTCCCGCCACCTCCGGGCACTCATTCCCATTGATGCGCCAGGTTCCGGAAGCGTCAACCGACACCGCGACATCGACGCCCTTGTCACCGACCCACCCAGTGACCCTGCCAGCCTGCGTCAGCCATTGTCCATCACATATGACGGAGTAGTCGAGCCGACACGGCTGCTGCTCATGCTGAAATACGGCTACGCCTGTAAGCTGCCACCGTGTCGCATCCCTCGATAGCCGAGCATACTCATGACCCGGTCTATCCAGTCTACGCCAGAGTACTGCCTCACCCATCACGCCCTTCTCCTCTACGCGAAGCAAGATAGGTCTGGCTCAACGCGGGCCGCCCAACGACCAAGCTCAGCCGCGAGGCCCGCAGGGCCTCGTCGGCTGGAGCGATTTGTCAGTTGCCGGCGGTTCCGGCAATGTCCTTCGATTCAACATGCCTGGCGAAATTGTCCAGGATAGCCTGCCAACCTCGGCGCTGGTGCTCCCGATCGATTTGGGACTCCGCCTCAAACCTCTCCCTCACAAGGACTCCGTCGGCGCCTTCGGTGAACTCAACCTTGACGTCCCGACCGTCTCCTAACCTGTATTCGATTATCGAGTGTGTGCTAATCCCCGTTGAAATTGTGAAGCGACTCCCCTAAGGTGAGGCGGTTGTTGGCCGCAACCCACAACCCCACACAGAAAGGAGCCGCTTCATGAAGAGAGTATTCCGCATCCAGGGCAAAGGCAAGGTGAAAGACGTGGGCCTCCGGGGCTTGGTCGCGCATCCCGAGGTCGAGCGGGTGGACACGACCGTGGCCCTGATCCAGGCCCTCATCCCGCTCGGCCTCCAGGCGGCCGGCGACGCCCTGGCGGCCGAGGTTACCCGGCTCGCCGGGCCCCGCCACAGTCGGACCGGCGGGAGCCCCGGCTACGTCCGGTGGAGCCGGGAACGGGGCGCGATCTCCCTCCTGGACCAGAAGCTCCCGATGACCTACCAGCGGGTCCGGGATCTTGCCCGGAACCAGGAGGTCCCCCTGCCCACCTACCAGCAGCTCCAGGTTCCCCGGCAGGCGGATGCCGGGCTGTTCCGGAAGGTCCTCCTGGGGCTGAGCTGCCGGGACTACCAGGTCTGCGCCGAGGCGGTGCCGGAAGCCTTCGGGCTCAGCCCCTCCACCGTTTCCCGGCGGTTCATCCGGGCGAGCGCCAAGAAGCTCCAGGCGCTCCAGGAACGGCGCCTGGAGGGATACGACCTCGTCGCCCTGCTCCTCGACGGGAAGACCTTCGCCGAGGACGCGATGGTGATGGCCCTGGGGATCACGCTCACGGGCGAGAAGGTCCTCCTCGGCTTCGTCCAGACCGCCACGGAGAACGAGCGAGTCTGCGCCGCCTTCCTCCGGGAGCTGGTGGAGCGGGGCCTCAAGACGGAGCACGGCCTGCTCTGCGTCCTCGATGGGGCCAAGGGGCTCCGGAAGGCAGTCCAGGCTGTCTTCGGGACCCAGGGTGTGGTCCAGCGGTGCCAGTGGCACAAGCGGGAGAACGTGCTCGAGTACCTGCCCCAGAGCCAGCGCGCGACGTGGCGCCGCAAGCTCCAGGCGGCCTACGAGCGCCCGAGCTATGCCGAGGCCAAGGCGGCGTTCCTCCGGCTGCGCTCGGAGCTCCGGCTCCTGAACGAATCCGCCGTGAAGAGCCTGGACGAGGGCTTCGAGGAGACCCTCACGCTGCACCGGCTGGGCGTCTTCCAGGCACTGGGCACGAGCCTGAAGACGACCAATTGCCTGGAGTCCATCCAGGCCCTGGTGGGGCGGCGCACCGGCAAGGTCAGCGCCTGGCGCACCTCGGACCAGAAGCACCGTTGGCTCGCGGCCGCGCTCCTGGACATTGAACCCCGGCTCCGGCGGATCAAGGGCTTCCGGGCGCTGCCGCTCTTGCGGGCCGCGTTGCAAACGGCCATCCGAGGACAGGAGGCTGCGCCGGGAAACCGCGTTGCGTAGGATCATGATGGAGCCTGCTTCACAATTTCAACGAAGAATGGGATTGACTC
>JBOGSE010000071.1:0-2748 GCA_050694895.1 bacterium
CGCACACTCAGACCAAGCGCGTCCTCAACCGCCTGGCCCGCATCGAGGGCCACATCCGCAGCATCCGCGCCATGGTCGCCGACGACCGCCCTTGCCCGGAAGTGCTCATCCAGGTCGCCGCGGCCCGCAGCGCGCTCGATCAGGCCGCGCGGGTGCTCTTAGAGGATCATCTTGAGCACTGCGTCGTCGAGGCCAAAACACGTGGCAACGTTGCCTCGGCTGTCGCCGATCTGAAGGAAGCCCTCGATCGCTTCATCGGCTAGCGTGACTTCTTCGGACGCCCGTCGGCGCGCGTTTTAGGCAGCCCGACGGTGATTCACCCCTTCGACGTCCCCGCGCTCGAGCGCTATATGGCGGCGCACGTCGAGGGCTTCGCCGGGCCGCTGGCCGTCCGGCAGTTCGAGGGCGGGCAGTCGAATCCCACATACCACGTCGCCGCCGGTGGACGCGAATACGTCCTGCGACGCAAGCCACCGGGAAAATTGCTGCCATCCGCGCACCTGGTGGAACGCGAGTACCGCATGATGGCAGCGCTCCAGCAGACCGATGTCCCGGTCCCGCGCACGTACGCGCTCTGTGAAGACCCCGCGGTCATCGGCACGGCATTCTACATCATGGATTTCATCCCGGGCCGCATCATGAGGGATCCTGCGCTGCCCAACCTGGCACCGGACGAGCGCGGCGCCCTCTACCGCGACATGATCGATGTGCTGGCCCGACTGCATCACGTCGACTGGCATGCGCGTGGCCTGGCAGATTTCGGCCGGCCGGGCAACTACTTCTCCCGTCAGATCCACCGCTGGACGGAGCAGTACCGCGCGTCGGAAACCGAGACGATTCCGTCCATAGAGCGGCTGATCGCCTGGCTGCCCGAACACATTCCCGAGGACGATCGAACGACGATCGTGCACGGCGACTACCGGCTCGCCAATTTGATCGTCCATCCATCCGATCCACGCGTGGTCGCGGTGCTCGACTGGGAGCTCTCCACGCTCGGCCATCCCCTGGCCGATCTTGCCTATAACTGCATGCCGTACCGTCTCCCCGCCGCATCGTTCGAAGGTCTCGCAGATGCGGATGTGAAGCTCCTGGGGATTCCCTCTGAAGAGGAATACGTCGCCGCGTATTGTCGCCGGGTCGGACGGACCGGGATTCCAGACTGGGGCTTCTATCTTGCCTTTGCGATGTTCCGCCTGGCCGCGATTCTGCAGGGGATCATGGGGCGAGTGCTGGCCGGCACGGCAGCCGCCGCCGATGCGCGGACCCGCGGAGCCATGGCCCGCCCGCTCGCTGATGCGGCCTGGGCGGTCATCGCTTCTGCGGGGTGACCTGAACCGGCGCGCCAATTGCTCTGTCCCCAACACTCCCTTGGCTTGACGACCTCCCGTCCGTACAGTATTCTGTACAAAAGTCCAATCCCCGGGGGCCCTGAGTATGCCACGCGTTCGCCCGACTCGGGACATTCATCCGCTCGCCGAATTCCGCGCAAACCTTGCGGCTGTCGTCAAACAGGTCCAGCGCACGAAGCGGCCCGTCATCCTTACACAGCATGGCCGCAGCGCCGCCGTTCTCATGGACGCCGCAGACTATGAGGCTCTCATTGATCGGCTCGAGCTGCTACAGGATGTCCGCCAGGCCGAGCGGCAGCTGGCCCAGGGGCAGAGTGTATCTCACTCCAGGGCAAAGGCCGCGGTTCTCGCCCACCTGCGGTCGTGAGGGTCGTTTGGTCCCCACTCGCTATCCGCCGGGCACGCGAGGCGGCAGACTTCATTGCCCAAGATCGGCCGACGGCAGCTACGGAATGGGTGTCTGGGCTGTTCGATGCCACAAATACGTTGAGCAGGTTTCCGAACCGAGGGCGTCGAGTTCCCGAACTCGATCGCCCAGACATTCGCGAACTCATCTACGGCACGTACAGGGTGATCTACAGAGTCGAGCCTAAACGCGTGTCCATCTTGACGCTGCGTCACGCCCGCAGACGGTTTGACGCTGCTGAAGTGGAGCGGGCCTAGCTGTACTTCTTCAGTTCCATCCGCCCGATCTGGCGGCGGTGGACCTCGTCGGGCCCGTCGATCAGGCGCAGCGCGCGTGCCTGCGCCCAGGCGGCCGCGAGCCAGACCGTCTGGCTCAGTCCCGCGCCGCCGTGCACCTGGATGGCGCGGTCGAGCACGCGCAGCACCATCTCGGGCACGGCCACTTTGATCTGCGCGATCTCGGATCGGGCGGCTTTGTTGCCGGCGATGTCCATCATGTGCGCGGCCTTCAGCACGAGCAGACGCGCCTGCTCGATCTCGATCCTCGACTGCGCGATCCGTTCGATCGTGACATCGTATTCGGCGATCGGCCTTCCGAAGGCCACCCGCGACGTTGCCCGGCGGCACATCGCCTCCAGCGCCCGCTCGGCCACCCCGATCTGGCGCATGCAGTGGTGGATGCGACCCGGCCCCAGGCGCCCCTGCGCGATCTCGAATCCGGCGCCCTCGTCCACAAGAAGATTCGTGACCGGCACGCGCACGTTCTCAAACACCACCTCGCCGTGCCCGTGCGGCGCGTCGTCGTAACCGAATACGGTCAACATCCGAACGATCCGGACCCCGGGGGAGTCGCGGGGCACCAGGATCATCGACTGCTGCCGGTACCGGTCCGGGTTGTCCGCGTCGGTCTTCCCCATGAAGATGATCAGTTTGCACCGGGGATCGCCGATACCCGAGGTCCACCACTTGTGGCCGTTGATCACGTAGTCGGTGC
>JBOGSE010000072.1:0-1377 GCA_050694895.1 bacterium
GCCCACACGATGATCAGAGCCTCGGATTTACCCACACGACTTCCCGAAGAGCCAAAATATAAAGCGCGGCATGGAGCGCGCGGAAAGCCGCGAAGAGGGAGCGATCCCGCATGAGCAGGCCCCGAAACTACAATCCAGTGAAGCACGGTCACGTTCAATGTGTGCGGGATTGGCCGCATTCGAGTTTTCATCGCGCCGTCGCCGCCGGGGTCTATCCGGCCGACTGGGCCGGGACGCCGGAGGTGGCCGATGATCAGCGTGAGTGACGCGACTGGCGGATTTCGCTGCGCTCGATCCGCCGTACGCGAGCTGGCGATATGCGCGGTTAGGATCGCCAATACCAAGCGCCCACGTGATTAGGCCCGACTCTCAGCCAGGCTCATGTCGTGAGCCTGGCGCGATGGACGATGTAGGCATGGAATCGTTGGAGAAACGCCATGCCGATCAATCGAGTGCAGTTCCAGAAGGGCTTGTCGCTGGGTGAGTTCATGCGTCGCTACGGCACCGAGGAGCAATGCATTGCCGCGCTTGAGCAGTCGCGATGGCCCGGCGGCTTTGTGTGTCCGTCGTGCCGGGACACGCGGCACAGCATTTTTGTCCGTGACGGCCGCCGGCATTTCCAGTGCTGCCGCTGCCGGACGCAGACGACCATCACCGCCGGCACGATCTTCGCGGACACCAAACTGCCTCTGCGCCTGTGGTTCCTGGCGATGTATCTGCTGACGCAGTCCAAGAACAATGTCTCCGCGCTGGAGCTGATGCGTCACCTGGGCGTGGGCTATCGCGCTGCCTGGCGCCTCAAGCAGAAGCTGATGGCCGTGATGATGATCCGCGAGGAGCGGCGCGTGCTCAAGGGACGGGTCGAAATCGACGATGCCTACCTCGGCGGCGAGCGCCCTGGAACGACCGGTCGCGGCTCGGAGAACAAGATCCCGTTCGTCATCGCCGTCCAGACCTGTGAGCAGGGCCGGCCGCAGTACATGAGCTTGGCGCCGCTGCGCTTCACCAACGCGGATCTGAGCCGCTGGGCGCATCGGGCGCTGGCGCCGGATGCGCGCATCGTCTCTGACGGCCTGCACTGCTTTCGCGCCGCCGGCACCGAGGTCGCCGCCCACGAGCGCATCGTTGTCGGCTCGGGCCGCAAGGCCGTCGAACATTCGGCGTTCAAGGCAGTGAACACCGTGCTCGGCAACCTCAAGACGGCGATCAACGGCACCTACCATGCCTTCGATTTCTCCAAGTACGGTCATCGCTATCTGGCCGAGGCCGCATACCGCTTCAATCGCCGATTTGATCTGGCCGCCATGCTTGTCCGCCTGCTCCGTGCCGCCGCCGTCACAGCGCCGTGGCCTGAGCCGCGGTTGAGGTTGGCTGAGA
>JBOGSE010000073.1:0-2856 GCA_050694895.1 bacterium
CGCCTGCGCGAAGGTGATCTCGCGCACGGCGCCGCCAGAGCCGGGACCGCGCGGCGGCGCGGTCGCGCTAGGCATGGACATGCCGGTCGACCTCATCGGGCTCCGGGTACGGCGCATTGAGCGCAAACTCCAGCGCCGCGGCAATCTCGGACCGCACCTTGCTCTCAATCCGCTCGAGCACCGCCGTGTCGGCAATCTTATTCTCGACCATCCACCCGGACAGGAGCTGCAGCGGGTCGCGCTCGGTCATCCACCGCTGCTCTTCATCCCTGGAGCGATAGTAGGTGCGGCTCACATCGCCAACGTGATGTCCGCGAAAGCGGTACGTGTGGCAGATCAGAAAGCCCGGTCCTCCGCCGCCGCGGGCCCGATCCACGGACGCGCGCGCGGATGCATAGACGGCGCGCACGTCCTGTCCATCCAGTTCGACCGGGGAGATGCCGAAGGCCGCCGGTCTGGCCGGGATCTCCCCCGCCGTCGTCTCCGCGCGCGGGGTGTATTCGTTGTACAGATTGTCTTCGCAGACGTAGATCACGGGCAGGCGCCACAGCGACGCCATGTTCATGACTTCGTAGAGCACCCCCTGCCCAAGCGCCCCTTCGCCAAAGAAGCAGACGGTGACCTGATCCGTGCCGCGCATCTTCGCCGAGAGCGCGGCACCGGTGGCGATGCCGGCGCTGCCCCCGACGATCGCATTGGCGCCGAGATTGCCGGTCTCCGGGTCGGCAATGTGCATCGACCCGCCCTTTCCGCGGCAGTACCCCGCCGCTTTCCCCAACAGCTCCGCGAACATGCGGTCCAGGGCGGCGCCCTTGGCCAGACAGTGCCCATGCCCGCGATGGGTGCTGGTGATGTAATCGTCGCGGCGCAGGGCCGCGCAGACTCCAACCGCTACGGCTTCCTCGCCGATGTACAGGTGCGCCAGACCGGGCATCTTTGCGCTCGTATAGAGCTCGTTCACGTGTTCTTCAAACACACGAATGGTCAGCATCTGTTCGTACATGCGGAGCCAGCTCTCGCGACCCGCGGATGCCAGGCCGGCGGCTTCCCGCGGCGCAGCGGGTCGGGTCATGCACGTCCTCCCGTGCCTGCCATCCGTGCCAGCACCTCGAACATCACGGCGAAATCCTGTCTGTCCAGGCGCAATGCGCGCGCCGCCGTGAGCACCTCGTTCGTGACCGCCGTCGTCGGCAGTGGAACGTTCAGGGTTTTGCCCATCTCCAGCGCGAGCTGCATGTCTTTTTGCATCATGTTCACGTCGAACCAGGCCTCATCGGGCATCTTCAGCACGAACGGGCCGCGGTACGTCACCATCGGCGAGGCAACGACGCTGTTGAGCAGCACCTCCACCGCCGTGGCGCGCGGGATGCCACTCTTTTCGGCGAGCAGGACGCCCTCCGAGAATGCCAGCATCTGTACGGCGAGGCTCAGATTTGTGGCAATTTTCATCGAGACGGCGAGACCGTTGGGACCGACATGCGTGACTTTCGGACCGATATCGCGCAGAATCGGCAGGACGCGCTCGAACGCCTCCCGATCTCCGCCGACCATGATGGAGAGCTTCCCCGCCTCAAGCGTGCTGACGCTGCCCGAGACCGGGGCATCCAGCATACGCGCACCCTTCTCGGCCACCTGCGCCGCCAGCGTCCGGCTTGCGGCCGGGCCGCACGTACTCATGTCAATGTAGATCTTGCCGGGTCCTAGCCCGGCGAGGATCCCCTCGGGACCGCCGGTCACCGCGTGCAACGCGGCGGTATCGGTCAGCATCGAGAACGTCACATCAGCGGTCTCGGCCACGATGCGTGGCGACCCGGCCCACCGCATCCCAAGGTCCAGCAGCCACTGCGCTTTGGCCCTGGTGCGATTGTAGCCGGAGACCGTATGGCCAGCGTCAAGCAGCCTCTTGACCATGCGGCCGCCCATAACGCCGAGCCCCACGAATCCGAGTTTGGCCATACCTCACTCCTGCGGCCGGGCGGGGATCCCGGCACCATCTGGTTCGGTGAGCATGACGTTCCGGACCTGCTCACCCTTCCGGTTGTCTCAGGGCCCTAGCGCCCGCCGAAGATCGCTTCTACAGCCTTGCGCAGCGAGGGAGGGTCAATGGCAGGAAAGCGGTAAAGTTCCGGCTCGATCGCTTCGAAGTACCGCTTGGCGCGGGCGGGCTCGATCAGGCCCAACGCGAGCATGGTCCTCACGTCCTCAACATCCTGCGTGTGCCCCCGCTCAACTTTGGCCAGCGCCTGCGCGTAGAAATCGAAATGGTAGAAGGCGGCGTTCCCTTCCTGGACGATAAAGCGACCTCGCTCGTCCCACCCTGGCGGCAAGGGGATGAAATCTGCGGGCGAGGCAAGTTCCACGTTGATGCTAAGGTCTTCCTTGATCTGCGGGATCGCACGCAGCAACCTGTCACTCTCCGGAATGATCTTGATATCGACATCGATCGTGGTGGACCGCCAGCCTAAAAGCACCGCGGTAGCCCCTCCGGTGAAATACACGCGCGTTCCCGGTTCCGCGTTGGCGCTAAGCACGCGCATGAAACGACGGATCCGTTCTGTGTCGGCTAGCGCGCGCATTCCACCGCGCGTTCGAAGCTGACCAGCCGGCGTATCAGGGCGTTGTAGCGGGAGTGCGCACCATCGCGGTCGGACTCGAGGAGGAGCTGATAAAGCCGGTGTTCGGGCGATGGAATCGGGTTCTCAACCGCGAATCCAAGCCTTCGCAAGCGCGGCGCGCCGATGGACACGAGCAGGGCCGGCACGGACTCGATGCCACGGGCAAGGTCGTTGAGTCCGGCCCGAACATACTCGTCTCCGGGAAGCGCCTCGGACTCCATACCTCGATTATATCGGGCCC
>JBOGSE010000074.1:0-2042 GCA_050694895.1 bacterium
AACACGCGCACCGAGGAGGGTTTTCTCGAGCCGGTCGAAGGCCGCTTCGAGCGACGCGTGTACATCCGCGGCAGCCGTGTGGATGTGTCCCGGCGCCTCTACGTCATGCACGACGCGACCGCCACGACCTGCGACCCGCAGCGTCCCATCTACCGGATCGCGGCACGGCGCATCGAGCTCATCCCGGGTGAGGAGCTCGTGGCGTACGACGCGTCGGTCTTCCTGGGGGGCGTCCGGGTGTTTACCGTCCCGCGCCTGCGGCTCTCGCTGCGCCCTGGTACCGAGGGTCCCCGCCTCCCCACTGCCGGCTACAACGACACCGATGGCTTTTGGATGGACTACAGGTTTGACGTCCGCGCGGTAGGCGGCACCGGAGACCTCTACGTGAAGTACGGAACGCTGTCTGGCCCGTTTGCGCTCCTGACCCTCACCCATGGATTTCCATCATTCAGCACAAAGCTACGGGTGGGGCGCACGCAGCTCACGGAGGAGCCGCGTCTGTTTGGAACGCGCATCGATCTGTTTCGCTACGATGTCGCAGAGATCGGCGCCGCGACAAAACCGATCCGCCTGGGCGCGCTGCCGCTCTCTCTGACGGCCTCGGCCACCGCCGGCTCGTATGCAGAACATTCAACAGGTGTGGCGACTTCGAGACTGGACGCCGAAGTCACGATCGCGTCGGACGCGATTGTCTTGACCCCGAACCTGACATTTTCCGCCCTGGGCGCGCTTCGCGTCTCTTCATACGGAACCGGCGCGTACAGGACGATCACGTCCTTCAGCGCGGGGTTCAACTACGGCCTGGATCGCTACACGGGGGTCGGGATCGGGTACACGTATATCGGCATCAATGGACTGACCCCGTTGACCATCGATAGCGTCAATCAGGCCAGCGCATTCGTCCTGAATTTCAGCCGGTCGGTCCCCGGCCGCTATCAGATCGCGACGACGTTGTTCTACAATGCCGCGGTCCCCGAGACCGGTGTGCATGCGTTCGTCGGCGTCACTCTCTCGCCGAGCCTGGAGGTCGGTGTGTTTGCCGACTACAATTTCCGCCTCTCTACCTTCAACGACCTCGACTACACTGTTCGATGGACCTGCGACTGCATTGACATCGTCGTCCGCTACCGGCAGATCCGGCGCGCGATTTCAATCACGTTCGGTCTGACCGGTTTCACCGAGCGCGGGATTTCTTTCGACTTCGTCCGCACCAGTTTCGCCGAGCCTCGGGTCGTTCCCGTTGCTGAGCAGCCACCCATACCGCTCCTTTCGCAGCCATGACCATTCCGCCCGAGATCTTTCGCGAGTACGATATCCGCGGCGTCGTCGGATCGGAGCTCACCGCGGACGTGGCCCGGCAGATCGGCCGCGCGTACGCCGCAGACATGCCCACCCCCGGTGCCCCGGTGGTCCTCGGCCGCGACAACCGGGAGCACTCGCCGGCCATGGCGTCCGCGATCGCCGACGGCCTGGTCGCATCGGGGTGCGCGATCACCGATATCGGCACGGTCATCACGCCGACGTTCTACTTTGCGCGGGTCCACCTGGGCATCGACGGCGGCGTCATGGTCACCGCCAGCCACAATCCGCCTGAGTTCAACGGCTTCAAGCTCGCCGGCGGATTCGCGACGCTCTACGGCGAGCAGATACAGGCGGTCCGCCGGCGCGCCGAGACAGGGCCGTTTCTTGACGGCCGCGGCCGCATTGAATCCCGTGAGGTCACCCCCGACTACGTCCGCATGCTCGCGGATCGCATCCGGCTCGGCCCGCGCCGGCTGCGCGTGGCATTGGACTGCGGGAACGGCACGGCCAGCCTGGTCGCGCCACAGGTGCTGGCCGCGTGGGGCGTGGAGGTCGTTCCGCTCTATTGCGACTCTGACCCGCGCTTTCCCCATCACCACCCCGACCCCGTGGATCCCCATAACCTCACAGACCTGATCGACCTGGTCAGGAGCCGCGGCTGTGACATCGGGATCGGCCTGGACGGGGACGGCGACCGGATCGGGGTCGTGAGCGACCGTGGTGAGATCATCTGGGGCGAT
>JBOGSE010000075.1:0-1715 GCA_050694895.1 bacterium
ATGGGAAGCGCAGCGCGAGTTCCAGCTCCAGCGCTGCCGCCAGCTGCTGGCCGACCTCAAGCCGGCACCGGCACTCGACATGGCGATGTTGTCAGTGCTCTTGCGCGAGTTGCGGGCCCTGGTCTAGCAGCCTGTCGGGCTTTCCCTCTCCCCGCTGGTGCTGATTTGGGTGACACTTGAAGTCATCAAATCCAGTGATCGCGCAATGTCCAATTTCATCGTAACTGACCGCAAGACCGACTACCTTCTGCCGCCTTCATTGGACGACTGGCTCAACCAAGACCACCTGGCGCGCTTCATTGTCGAAGTGGTCGATCAACTGGACTTGTCCAAACTCACCCGCCAATACGCTGGACGCGGCTCCAAAGCGCACCACCCGGCCACCTTGTTGGCTGTTCTGGTCTATGGGTACGCCACTGGCATCTTCTCCAGCCGCAAACTCGAACGAGCCACTTACGACTCGGTCGCCTTTCGCTTCATCGCCGCGGGCAGTCACCCCGATCACGACACCCTGGCAACCTTTCGCCGTCGATTCTTGAGCGAGCTTGAAGGGCTATTCGTGCAGGTACTCGAATTGGCCAAAGAGATGAAGCTGCTCAAGCTGGGCAGCGTTTGTCTTGACGGCACCAAGATCCAGGCCAACGCCTCACGCCACAGCGCACTCTCGCACGGCCACATCGAGAAGCTTGAGGCGCAACTCAAGAATGAGGTCCGGCAACTCTTTGCCCTGGCCGAATCAGCCGACCAGTCCGATGTCCCTGACGGCATGAGCCTGCCCGAGGAGATCAAGCGTCGCGAGGATCGGCTGGCCGTGATGGCCCGGGCCAAGATCAAGATTGAGGCTCGCTCCACTGAGCGCTACCAGCGCGAGAAGGCGCAATACGACGAGAAGATGGCCCGGCGCACCGCCAAGCAAGAACAAAGCGGCAAGAAGCCTGGCGGCAAGCCCCCTGAGCCGCCCCCGTCTGGCCCCAAGGCCACTGACCAGATCAACCTCACGGATGAAGAGTCACGCATCATGCCCGTGGCCGGTGGCGGCTTTGATCAAGCGTACAACGCCCAAGCCGCAGTGGATGCGTGCAGCATGCTGGTGGTGGCCACGGGAGTAAGCCAGGCCCCCAACGACAAGAGCCAAGTCAAGCCCATGCTGCAGACCCTGGGCGCACAGGATGTCACGCGCGGCCAGGTCAGCCATCTGGTGGCCGACACGGGCTATTACAGCGAGACCAACATTCAGGCCTGCCAAGAAGCCCGGATTGACCCACTGATCGCGGTGGCCCGCGACGAACACCATCCCGGCTGGCACGAACGCCACAGCGAACCAGTCGCGCTGGAGCCCAACGCGACAACTGCGCAAACCATGTCTCATCGCTTGAAGACCAAGGCCGGGCGAGCCCTGTACGCCTTGCGCAAACAAACGGTGGAGCCCGTGTTTGGCATCATCAAGTCGGTGCTCGGGTTTCGGCAGTTCTCGCTGCGCGGTTTGGACAAGGTGCGCGGCGAGTGGAGCCTGGTTTGCATGGCGTGGAATTTGAAGCGCATGGCCGTACTGCGCCCGAAAACCGCGCCATGCGGCTGAAACGGGACAAAAAGTACCCCACCCCGAAGAAAACGACCTCAAAACAGCACGAAGTGCTTAAAAATTAGGCAGATTAATTTTTTTGTACCGGAAAATCCCACGGCTGAAGAGCTATGTCCGACAGGCTGCTAGCATC
>JBOGSE010000076.1:0-3121 GCA_050694895.1 bacterium
CGCGTCGTATGCCGTCGACATGATGAACCGGGTGCGCAAGGCGCTGACGATCGGCGGGTCCACGTTCATCCACTCGCTGGACCCGTGCCCCAAGGGCTGGGACTACGATCCCATCCAATCGCACGAGCTCGGCGAGATCGCGGTCGAAGCCGGCATCTGGCCGCTGTTCGAGGTCGAGAACCACACCCTCAAGATGTACGGGAAGTCCAAACCGATGGCCGAAGGCCGGTTCAAGCGGCGCCCCGTGCGTGACTACCTGAACCGCCAGGGCCGGTTTGCGCACTTCACCGACGACGACATTGATTACTTCCAGAGCAAGATCGACGATATGTGGACGCGGTGGCTAATCCCCGGGGTGCTGCCGTTTGCCAGCGAAGTCAAGAGGGACAAACCCCCGGCCTGAGGTCCTTCATGGGCCAACGCTGCAAGGCCATCGCTCGCTCCTGCTGCGCCATCGCCGAACGGCGCACGGGGGCGAGCCGTATTATAGGCAGAATGGCAACCCGAGAAGCCGGAGGGGGTGGAGGGACGATGTGGTCGTACCTGGGAAGGCTGTTCGTGTTTGCGGGGCTGGTGGTGGTGCTGCTGGCCGGGACGATGCCCGCGGTGGGCGGGCCGGCGTTTGCGCCGCGTCGGCCGATCGAATGGACCATCCCGGCGGGCACCGGCGGGGGCGCCGACCAGCAGGCCCGGTTCATGGCCCCCCTGATCGCGCAGTACAATCTCTCATCGCAGCCGATCATCCCAGTCAATCGCCCGGCCGGCGCCGGGGCCCAGGCCTTCCTGTGGATGATCGACAAGACCGGCGACCCGCATACGATTCTCATCACGCTTGACAACCTGTTCGCGACGCCGCAGGCGCAGGTGATCCGGAAACGCGACGGGTCCCGGTTCTCCTGGAAAGACCTGACCCCGATCGCGCGCCTGTTGCTCGACCACTTTGCCCTCACGGTCCACAGCGATTCCCCGTGGAAGACGGTGGCCGACTTCCAGCGCGCGGCGCGAGCCGCGCCACCGGGGAGCATCAAGATGGCCGGTACCGGCTCGAAGCAGGAAGACGAGATCATCATGGTCGGGCTGGAACAGGCCTGGGGCGTGGACTTCACCTATGTGCCGTTCCCCGGCGGTGGGGCGGTGGCCGCGGCCCTGGTCGGCAAGCAGGTCGAATTCACGGTGAACAACCCGCTGGAAATGATCGGCCATTGGGACTCCGCGCGGGTGCGGCCGCTGGCCATCTTCGCGAGCGAACGTGTTCAGACCGCGCGATGGAAGGACGTCCCGACCCTGAAGGAACTGGGCTTCCCGATCGAATATCAGATGCTCCGTGGCGTGTTTGGGCCGCCGGAGATGCCCGCGGAGGCCGTGGCATTCTACCTGGACCTGTTCCGCAAGCTGATGGACACCCGCGAGATGGCTGACTTCATCGAACGCGGGGCGTTCACCAAGGCGTTCCTCACTGGGCCGGAGTTCGTGCGGTGGCTGGAACAGAAGGACGCCTCGGTCGTCAGCCTGATGGTCAAAGGCGGCCTCGTGGCCAAGGAGTGATTGGCGCCACGGAGTGATCGCCTGCCCCCCCGGGCGGTGACGATGCGTAGGGCGGAGATTGCGGCGGCCGTGGCCCTGGCGCTGGGCGCCGGCGTGCTGGTGCGCCAGGCGCTGCGGCTGCCGATCGCATGGAGCGGAGTCGGGCCGGGGGCCGGCTTCTTTCCGTTCTGGCTGGCCGTCGGCGTCGGCATCTGCGCCGCCGTCCTCGTGGTCAAGAGCCTGCGCGGTAACCCCGCGAAATCCTCGGAGGCATTCATCCCGCCCGGGGCCTGGAAGCCACTGCTGGTGGTCATCCTGCCCATCGTGGCGATCATCGGGTTCATCGACTATCTGGGGATCTACATCGGCGGGGCGCTCTACCTGGCCGGATACATGTGGCTGGTGGGCCGCCACCGCTGGGCGATGATCGTGCCGGTCAGCATCCTGATCCCGCTCGCGCTGTTCTTCCTCTTTGAGCGGTGGTTTCTGCTGCCGATGCCCACCGGATCCATCCTCGAGTATCTCCTCTACAAGAGGTAGACGGTGACGCCTCTGACCGTCTTCAACGACCTCCTCTACGGCCTGGGGGTCGCCCTCACCCCCTCCAACATGTTCATCGGGCTGGTCGGACTGGTGCTGGGGACGGCCATCGGCGTGCTGCCCGGCCTGGGCGGCACGAATGGCGTGGCGCTGCTGCTGCCGCTCACGTTCAAGCTCGGTGCGACGGCGGCGATCATCCTGCTGGCATCGGTCTACTGGGGCGCGATCTTCGGCGGAGCGATCACCTCGATCCTGTTCAACATCCCGGGCGAGCCCTGGTCGGTGGCCACCACCTTCGACGGCCACCCGCTGGCGAAGCAAGGGAAGGCGGGAATTGCCCTCACCGCGGCGTTCACGTCGTCGTTCATGGGCGCCTTCGTGTCCATCATTCTGTTCACGCTGTTTGCCCCGCCGCTCGCGGAGTTTGCGCTCAAGTTCGGCCCGCCGGAGACCTTCGCCGTCCTCCTGCTGGCCTTCGCCAGCCTGGCGGGACTGGAAGGCGGCAATCCGGTGAAATCCATCCTGATGACATTCCTCGGTCTGCTGCTGGGCACGGTGGGGTTCGACATCGTCACCGGTCAGCCACGGATGCACTTCGGCCTGGTCTCGCTCCAGAGCGGCATAAGCTTCGTCGTGATCGCCATTGGGCTCTTCGGCCTGGGCGAGATATTGATATCCGTGGAAGAAGGTCTCCGCCTGGTGGGGGTGCGAGCGCGCCTCGGGTTCAAGGACGTGTGGGAGACCTGGAAGATGCTGCCCGGGTACTGGGCGACCATTGTGCGTTCGACCATCGTGGGGTTCTGGATCGGTGTGATGCCCGGGACGGGCGCCACCCCGGCCTCGTTCATGAGTTACGGGATGGCCAGGCAGTTCAGCAAGCATCCGGAGCGTTTCGGCAAGGGCGAGGTCGAGGGGGTCGTGGCACCCGAGACCGCGGCCCACTCGGCCGGGATCGGCGCTTTGCTTCCGATGGTCACGCTGGGGATCCCCGGCTCGCCGACGGCCGCGGTGATGCTGGCCGGATTCTTCATCTGGGGCCTGAACCCCGGTGCCCTGC
>JBOGSE010000077.1:0-3945 GCA_050694895.1 bacterium
CGGCAACACGCCCAGCGCGCGGATGCCGAGCTTCAACGTCGTGAAGTTCACGCCCCAGATGAGGGCGACGAGGACCATGCCGAGGTGGGCGCGCGAAGTGGAGGCCGGCATGGGGGCAAGATAGTTCTGAGGTCCGGGGCGGGCTGCCGGTGATCATCGGCACGGGTGCGGGACTCCTGGCTTCACCGGCGGCGTCACAGACCCTTACTCAGTCGAGGATCAGACCACTCATGTTCACCACCACACCGGAGATCGCCGCGGCACGGTCTGAAGCAAGATAGACAGCCATGTTTGCGAGGTCGGCCAGCGTCGGCAGACGCTTGAGCACGGGACCCGCGGGACGTCACAGTGCCACCGGGCGCATCGGCACCCTGCCATTTGCTGGAAGACCGATCTCAGGTTCTGCGGCAGGCGACCCACAAAGGGCCCCGACTGGCTAACAGACGGCCCGCAGCCGAGGAAGTGGCCGCGCGACCTACGGATCCTTCCTCGGGTCCAACTCCAGCCAGCGGTGCTCACCTTTCTCTAGAAACACGCGCCAACTGGCTAACCGCCTTTTACCCTCCAGAAGCAACACCGGAAGATCCCGATGCACCTGTAAGTCACACAATGCGAACAGGCCCCCGCGATCGCTGGCATCAGCGATACTACGGACGTTCGTACCTTCCACGGTGAAATCTGTACTCGAGGCAAACCACGAGGAAACGACGGTAAGGCCCTCCCTTGCTCGGCCTTGTTCGTCCATCGCCAGCCCTACGATACCCGACCTACCCTGACTGGCTCCACATAACGCCTTGGCGAATGTCACTGTTCCCGGCACCCCGAACTCCACTGTCGCTGTGTCTCCCACTGATAGGACAATCCGGCGATTGGGGGGCTCCCCAAGGAGTTCGAGCTTAGGGTGACGTGCCGTCACAACCTGCGGCCCGGAGACACGCACGTCAAAGCGAAATCTGCCGTCTTCATCAGTTACCGTCGAATCGGCAATCCCCTCTAAGCGAATTGCCGCGCCAGCCAGGCCTCTGCCCAAGGTACTGTCAAAAACAAGCCCCGCGACAACTGCGCGAAAGACATCGGCCTGGCCGACTGGGGCGACGACAGCTGTTCCCCCACGTTCCCAGTACCCGTTTACAGTCCTTACCTTTGCAGAGCCGGAGAGCTGATTGGCAAACCTGGACTGCAGGCGGGGCATTCGTATGTGCCAATAGCTGACGATCCAGCGGCCACCCGGGAGCAGGCGAAACTCAACTCGGCCGCCAAGGTCTGACCCTTGCAGGTATTCAGGCAGGTCCGTGTAAGAGAACTGAAGGTATCGGAGCTCGCTGGACACGCGGTCCACCCACAGAGTGCCCCTGATGTCAGGTACGTCACGGTCAGGTACAGGTTCGAACACGAGCCCGACCAGATCACCATCACCGACAACAGGGTAGAAACAATGTGAGGAAGCGAATTCCGTCGAGAGCAGCAGTACAGCATCCGGAGCAGCAAAACTCAGGCTGTCAGCCTCCTCCCGAACGAAGCCGTGCCGGAGCAAGCGAGACGGCGGAAGCGAAACGAATGGCTGTCCGTAGCCATGCCTGACCGCGGTTACCCACGAGCGTATCATCTCGCCTGAAAGATGCACCTCGCGCACAAACTCTCGAACTTGTAGTCGTGTCCTCGATTCGGAATGGGATATGATGCTGGCCGTGAGGGCTTTGTGGATCTCCTCCCACACAGCTTGGGCAAACGCGTCGGAATGCCGCCTGGCGGAGCAACGGTTCCTTACACGCACGGAAAGTGTTGGCAGCACCACGCGTGGGGCGCTCAGCAACACGTCTTGGCGCAGAGTCTGACCTGAGTCCAGTGTGACGGGCCCTAAATGAACGGGGCTCCGGCCGATGCGATCAATGCGGATGCGGTATACACCGGCTCTAGCTGCGCGGAGGTTGACCCTGCCTGCATCGTTTGACAGGGACTGAATGATCGGCGCGCCCTCACCGATCAGACGCACAATTGCCCCTGCTATGGGAACACGCGTGGAGTCTTCACGCAGAACTATCTCCACCGATTGGGCGTGCAGAGGACCAATCGCGAACGCCAAAGCCGTGCCTCCGGCAAGGCATCGACCTGTCACACGCACGGGCCCTATGCTTTTCATACCAACCCTGGCATACCAACCCTGGACCAGTACTGGAAATGTGCAGGCAAGATACTGGTCCTGACTCTACGCGCCCAGACCGGCCCTTCGTCTCAAAATGCCAAGGCCGGCTTTCCATTCGGCCCCGTTGGCGGTCAGCACCGCCCGCCCCAGGTGGCCCGCGCGTGGATAGACCGGCAGCACGCGCCCGAGGAGGAAGCGGGTGTTGAGCGCCGGCTTCGGCGCGCCCACGACCGTCTGCGCGATCCCGTAGGAGCAGGCCGCATCACCCGCGGAGAGCTGCTAGACCTTGCCTACCCCCTTCAGGTGGCGGACGTAGAAGCAATCGAGCGAGACCAGCTTTTCGGGCTGCTGCGCTTCAACGGGGGGGCGGGGGCCGGCGGGCAGTGGGTCACCGGAATCCCGGCGGCCACCCGCTGGATGACATGCCAGCGCCTCAGCTCCTCCAGCCACCAACGCTCAGTTGCAACCAAGTTCTGGATTAACGCACCTGTGGTGAATCGCCCCGGGATTGCTGGAGGCTCCCCAGTATGAGAGGTTGGAGCCATGGACAAACGAACCCGATATTCTCCCGAGGTGAGAGAGCGGGCGATCCGGCTGGTGCGCGAGCAGGGGGCCGAGCATGGATCGCAGTGGGCGACGATCCGGTCGATCGCGGTCAAGTTGGGCTGTACCGCCGAGACCCTCCGTCGCTGGGTGCGCCAGGATGAACGGGATGCGGGCCAGCGGCCGGGCCTGACCACGGCGGAGCAGCAGCGGGTCCGGGACCTGGAGCGCGAGAACCGCGAACTCCGTCGGGCCAATGAGATCCTGCGCAAGGCGTCGGCGTATTTTGCCCAGGCGGAGCTCGACCGCCGCGGGATGTGATGGTGGGGTTCATCGACGCCCACCGCGCTAGGTACGGAGTCGAGCCGATCTGCGCCGTGCTGCCGATCGCTCCGGCGACCTACTACGAGCAGAAGACCCGGCAGGCCGACCCCACGCGGCTTCCGGCGCGGACGCAGCGGGACGCCCGACTGCGGCCGGAGATCACCCGGGTATGGCGGGCGAATCGCCGGGTGTACGGGGCCAAGAAGGTCTGGAAGCAATTGCATCGGGAGCAGATTCCGGTGGCCCGGTGCACGGTGGCCCGTCTCATGGCCGGCCTGGGGCTGCGCGGCGTGGTGCGGGGCCGCCGGGTGCGCACCACGATCCCGGAGCCGCTGGCGGAGCGGCCGCGCGACTTGGTCCAGCGGGAGTTTCGCGCCACGCGCCCCAACCAGCTGTGGGTCTCCGACCTGACGTACGTCGCGACGTGGCGCGGCTTCGTGTACGTGGCGTTGGTGATCGACGCCTTCGCACGGCGCATCGTGGGGTGGCGGGCCTCCCCCTCCCTGCGGAGCGATCTCGCCTTGGACGCGCTCGAGCAAGCCCTCTATGACCGCGAGACCGAAGGCCGGCTCATCCACCACAGCGATCGCGGCACGCAATACCTGTCGATTCGCTACACCGAACGGCTCGCCGAGGCGGGGATCGAGCCCTCCGTCGGGAGCCGGGGCGATTCCTACGATAACGCGCTGGCCGAAACCGTGATCGGGCTGTTCAAGACCGAAGTGATCCATCGAGCGGGCCCGTGGCGCAACTTCGACGACGTCGAGTATGCGACCCTGGAATGGGTAGCCTGGTTCAATACGCAGCGCCTGCTAGAACCGCTCGGGTATCTTCCCCCGACGGAGTACGAAGAGCAGTTTCACCGCGCCCAGACCGCTCAACCCGCGGTCGGCGCACTCACATAACTGAGTCTCCGGAAATCCCGGGGCGATTCA
>JBOGSE010000078.1:0-4444 GCA_050694895.1 bacterium
CCCGGACGCGCGGTCATCAGGATGACGCGATCACCCAGCAGAAGCGCCTCTTCGATGTCGTGAGTGATGTAGACGACGGTCTTCCGGTCCGACTGCCACAGACCCAGGAGTTCGTCCATCAGGATCAGGCGGGTTTGTGCGTCGAGCGCCCCGAGAGGCTCGTCCATGAGCAGCACCTCCGGGTCGTTGGCAAACGCGCGCGCGATGCCCACCCGCTGTCGCATGCCGCCGGACAACTGGCGTGGATACGCGTGGGCGAAGTCTCGGAGGCCGACGCGCTCGAGCCATCGGCTCACCGCCGGCGCCCGCTCTCCCGAGGGGACACCGCGCATTTCGAGCCCGAAGGCGACGTTGTCGAATACGGTCTTCCACGGAAAGATCGCGTACTCTTGAAAGACCAGGCTGTGAAGTGGCCTGCCGCGATCACGGTGGATGATCGTGACGCTTCCTGAGGTCTGCGCAACCAGGCCCGCGAGGATACGCAGCAGTGTCGACTTTCCGCATCCCGAAGGGCCGACGACGCACAGGAACTCGCCGTCCGCCACATCGAGCGACACGCGGCGCAGCGCCGTCACCGGCCGGCCGCGCACCTGATAGATCTTCGTCACATCAGCGAGAGCGATCTTCGGAGCCATCGGCCTGCGCGATGCGGCGGAGCAGGGACGGGCTGGCTCCACGAGGGATTCCGGCGGCTTGCAGGATGTCTGTCAGGGTGGGATACAGATTAGGAAGGCCAAAGCTGGCCGGATTCACGGGATCGGCGTGCGTGAAGTCGCGATACTCCATGCAGAATCGGTCCCAGAGGCGGTCGCGGTACGGGATGCCGCGTTGAGACAGCATCAGCAGCGCCCTGGCCAGCGGGATGGGCACAGGCAGGCGAAAGTAGATCTTCTTGTTCAGGTAGCCGCAGGCTTCTTCGATGGCCTGGTCCAGGGTCATCGGCGCCTGGCCCAGGACAAAGGAGCGCGGTGCGGTGCCGGTGGGCGGATGCTCGATGAGGTACCGGACGATCTGGGCGATGTCCCGCCCGTGGATGAGATGAAAGCTGCCCTCGCCTTTGAGAAAGCGCGCGACATTCATCCACTTCATGAGCGTTGGCAGGCCATCCGACAGGAACGAGCGTGGGCTGTCGGCATCGCCCCCGAGCACCAGGGTTGGGAAGAGGATCGTGATGCGCGGCGCAATCACGAGCCCCGGCAGACGTTGAAAGCAATCATACTTGGACCTGATATAGTCGGTCCCGATCTCTCCCGCCTCTTCGAGAGGCTTGTTGTCACGGTCTATGATGCTGGATGTGGAGAAATACACGGCCTGCTCGCAGACCGCCGGATCGAGCAGATCGAGCAGCTCGAGCGTCTTCGCGACGTTGACGAAGTACGCCTGGGTTCCTCCCCAGTCGGCGGCGGCCAGCACGGCCAGATTCATGGTCTTCAGCAGATCGGCAAATTGCCCGATGCTCTGCAGATCGCCCTGCAGAACGGTGACACCGGGGCGGATTCCGGGGCTGACGCGCAGCCGGCTCGGATTCCTGACCAGGAGATAGAGCTCGTGGTCGGTTTCCCGGATCAGGGCGTCGGTGACATAGTGACCGATGCAGCCTGTCGCGCCGGTGACGAAGATCCGCTTAGGCGTCATGCCGGGGAAGAGACCGATCCAACGATGCGAGTTCGCGCGCTTCTGTACGTCGGCAACACGACGGATTATTATGGCGCATTCCCAACACTCCTTGCAAGCACTTCGCGTTCTGCCGGCCTCAGGATTCCCCCGGGGCGCGCCGGGATCGGGGCGGAGTGTCGTGGCTTGCATGGACATGCACCATGCCGTATGATTATACAGACACCCGGCGGAGGAGACGATGCAGGCGGCACTCGCGCTTGAGGACGGGTTTGTGCAGGTCGGTGACGGTATCGGCGCAACGGGGTGGACCGGCGGAGAGGTCGTCTTCACCACGAGCCTGACGGGGTATCAGGAAGTTCTCAGCGATCCCTCCTATCGTGGTCAGATCGTCGTGATGGCCTACCCGCTCATCGGGAACTACGGCTTCAGCGATGCGGGGCTAGAGTCGCAGCACCCTCAGGCGTCGGGCTTTGCCGTCCGATGGGGCACGCCGGCGGAAGCTCCGGCCTCGGCACGACCGGCCCAGCACGCCACGTCGGGCCATATCGGGCTCGATGCTTACCTGCGCGCGTGGGGGATCGTCGGGATCGCCGGCATCGACACGCGCCGCCTGGTCCGGCACCTGCGGACATGTGGGGTGCGGCGCGGCATTGTGTCAACCGAAAACGAGTCTCACGGCGACCTGGTCGCCAGGGCGCGGGCGCTACCCGACCTGGGCGAGGTCGATCTCGTCGGGGAGGTCTCAACCCCGCAGGTTGTTCGTTACCCGTCCGGAGGCCTGCGGCTCGCGGTGCTCGACTGCGGCGTCAAGCAGGGGATCGTCAACAACCTGCGCGCGCGGGGCTGTGATGTCACCGTGGTGCCACACGATGCGACGGCCGAGGCGATCCGCGCGACGGGCGCTCAGGGGCTCGTCATTACCAACGGTCCCGGTGACCCCGCGCGCCTGCAGTCGATTGCCGGAGAGGTCCGAGACCTGTGGGAGGATATTCCGATCATGGGGATCTGTCTTGGCCACCAGATTCTGGCGATCGCCGCGGGTGCGCGCACGTTCAAGCTGCCGTTCGGTCATCGCGGCTCCAACCACCCCGTCCGCGACGAGACCACGGGGAAGGTGGCGATCACCACGCAGAATCACGGCTACGCCGTCGACGAGGCGTCCCTGGTGGGCACAGGGTTCGAGGTGACGCACCACAACCTCCACGACGGCACCGTGGAGGGCATGCGGCATCAGACCCTTCCGATTTTCTCGGTGCAGTTCCATCCCGAGGGCCGGCCGGGCCCGCAGGACTCCGCGCATCTGTTCGACCGCTTTCTCCAGATGGTGGGAGCGCGTGCGCCCTCCGACTGACCGACCCCGCGACGGCCTCACCAAGGTGCTCATCATCGGATCGGGCCCGATCATCATCGGGCAGGCCGCGGAGTTCGACTACTCCGGCACCCAGGCGTGCCGGGCTTTGCGAGAGGCCGGCTTAGAGGTGGTGCTCGTCAACAGCAACCCGGCCACCATTATGACCGATGCCGAGGTTGCAGACCGTGTCTACATTGAGCCGCTGATCCCGGAGGTGCTTACCGAGATCATCGCGCGCGAGCGGCCGCAAGGGTTGCTGGCCACGATGGGCGGGCAGACCGGGCTCAACCTCGCCATGGCCCTGGATGACAGCGGCGTGCTCGCCCGCTTCGGCGTGCGCGTGCTGGGCACCCCGATGGAAGCCGTCGCCCGCGCCGAGGATCGCGCGCTGTTCAAGGCCACGATGGCCGCGCTCGGCGAGCCGCTGCCCCGCTCGGAGACGGTCGACTCCATGGACGAAGCGGTGGCGGCCGCGCGCCGCATCGGTCTCCCCGTGGTGGTGCGGCCGGCATTCACGCTCGGCGGCACTGGCGGCGGGACGGCCGCGACGCTGGACGAGGTGCGCGAAATCGCCCACCGGGGCATCAGCCTGAGCCGCATCGGCCAGGTGCTGGTCGAGCAGAGCGTGGTCGGATGGAAAGAGATCGAATACGAGGTGCTGCGCGACGGCGCCGACAATGCCATCACCATCTGCAATATGGAAAACGTCGACCCCATGGGCGTGCATACGGGCGATTCGATCGTCGTCGCGCCAAGCCAGACCCTGACGGACCGTACGTACCACCGCCTGCGGACCGCGGCGCTCCGCATCGTCCGCGGGCTGGGCATCGAGGGCGCGTGCAATGTGCAGTTCGCGCTCGATCCGGCCGGGGAGCCGGGGACCGAGCGCTACTACATCATCGAGGTGAACCCGCGGGTCAGCCGCTCCAGCGCCCTGGCGAGCAAAGCCACGGGCTACCCCATCGCCCGGGTCGCGTCCAAGATCGCGTTGGGGCAGCGTCTGGACGCGATTACCAACGCCATCACGGGCGGCACGGCCTGCTTTGAGCCCGCCCTGGATTACATCGTTATCAAGATCCCACGCTGGCCCTTCGACAAGTTCCCGGGGGTCGAGCGCACACTCGGCACCCAGATGAAATCCACCGGGGAAGCCATGGCGCTGGGCCGCACGTTCGAGGAAGCGCTCCTCAAAGGCGTGCGCTCGCTCGATCTGGGCGCCATCGGGTTGTGGCATCGCATGGTCAAGATGTGGTCCGACGACGACGTGTGGGCGCGCATCCGGACTCCGCATGAGCAGCGGATCTTCGCCCTTGCCGAGGCGCTGCGCCGTGGCGCGCAGCCCGCCACGCTCGCCGCCGCCACCGGTATCGACCCCTTTTTTCTCGATGGCATCGCGCGTATCGTCGCGGCGGAAGTCCAGGCGTCGCGCAGCGAGAACCTCGACGGAAAGACGCTTGGCCGGCTGCTTCGCCTTGG
>JBOGSE010000079.1:0-11813 GCA_050694895.1 bacterium
GACCCAAGAATGGAGAGGATCGTGAAGGTCTTCGCGGTCTTCTCCTGGTCTTCCCCTCAGGGACAGAGAGCCAGTTCTAGGGGTCACTTATTCCCGCCCCCCGGCTGAAATTGACCCACTACCGACCGTCTTCTACATCTGTGTCCCTTAGCCCGGTTCGTCGGAGTCGTCCCTTCGGCTCTAACAGGGCCATGAAGTGGGACGACGTGATCCGGTTCTTGAGCCGGGTGCGCTGCTGCACCTCGCGCGCGTAACATCGGACCGAGTTACGGCACTCAATCTAGAGTCGAACTCGTGCACGGTGCTAGCGGGTTGCGATCGGGGTCACACCGAAGGAGAGGAACAGGCTCTCGAGTGCCAGACGAGCGTTGGCGTTGCGCTTCAGGGACTCCTTTGTCGCCTCGAACGCCTCGATTCGCGCGCCCAGCGTCGCGTCACTGAACATCGGTGCCAGCTGCGCGATCTGGGCCTGCCGGTCTCGATGCGTGATGACGGCCGGGTCGGCCAGCTGCTTCCAGACGAGCAGGTCGCGGTACCAGTACACGGCGAGGTCGAGGAGTTCGGGCAAAAGGCCTGTGTCCTTCGAGAGCGCCTCGGCGGCATCGAGCCGGGTCAACAGGTCCCCGGCCTCCAGCGTTGGCAGCAGGTCGAGGAGTCGATCCCTGGCCTCCATGCGCGCCTCAGACTTTGCCCACTCCAGCGCGCGACCGATGCGCCCGTCGGCCAGCACGGCCAGCACTCGGGCACGATCTGCGTTGATGCCCCACCGCTCCACGAGCGCGCGCTCGATGTCATCGGCGCGCAAAAAGGTGCATCGAATCAGCTGGCAGCGCGAGACGATGGTCGCGAGCAGTGCCACGCTCGACTCGGCGATGAGAATAAACGTCACCCGCGCGGGCGGCTCCTCGAGGGTTTTCAGGAGGCTGTTGGCCGAAGACGCGTTCATGCGCTCGGCGTCGGCGATAATGTACACCTTGCGGCGCCCCTCGTACGGAGGAAACGCCGCGTCATGCCGCAGCGCCCGGATCTGATCAATCGGGATCTCTTTGCCCTTGTACTCCTTGCCAGGGTTCTCGATGAACCGGTCGTTGGCGATGTCCAGTACCCGCACGTCGGGATAGTTGCCCGCGGCGATCCGCCGGCACGGCCCGCACTCTCCGCACGCGTCGGCATCGGGACGCTCACAGTTCAAGAACTGCGCGAAGGCGAGCGCCAGCGTCCGGCGTCCCACGCCCTGAGGGCCAACCAGCAGATACGCGTGACCCACCCGTCCGGTCCGCACCGCCGAGCGCATGAGAAGCACGGCGTAATCTTGATTCACGACATCGCTGAAGGCCACCGACCACACTCCTATCTGTGGGGCGCCCGATGTGGCCGTGTCGTCCGCGGCCGCATTGGGCCCTAAATCCGCTCGACCTGCTCGACGTTCAACACGAAGACGATGGCTCCGCCAACCTCCACCTTCACCGGATACGTGACATAGGTGTCGACGGGTTCCACGACGGGCGGGATCGGCGTCATCAACTGTTCGCGCCGCTGGCAGACCCGCCGGATTACCCCAAGGACCACAGCGACCTGATGGTCCTCGACACCGGAGAGGATGGTCGCGTTGCCTTCACGCAGGAAGCCACCCGTGCTGGCGAGTATGGTCGCCTGAATCTCCGCCTCCATCAGCGCGTCGATGAGACGACCGGCGTCCTTTTCCTGGACCACCGCTAGCACGAGCTTGATCGGCCTCACCCCCGCGGTCGGGAATGGGTGCAGCCGCGCGGTATGATCCCGCGGTCGCGGCCGACGACCTCAGCTCCGCGGCAGCCAGCCCCGCGCCTGCAGAAGCCGTCGGACCGCTGCGACGAGGCCGGCATGCACCTCTTCGGCCGGCCGATCGCCGTCGATCACGACAAATCGCGAGGCCTCTTCGCGCGCCAGTTGGAGGAATCCTGCGCGGACGCGCGCGTGAAAGGGTATATCTTCCTGCTCGAGCCGATCGCCCCGTCCCGGCACCCCGTCCTTGCCTCCCCCTCCCGCGGCGCCGCGCGCCCGCAGGAGTCCGACCTCGGCGTCAACGTCGATGAGCAGCGTCAGGTCCGGCCGCAAACCCTGCGTGGCGACCTCGTTGACCTGACGCACCACGTCAATCGGCAGACCACGGCCGAACGCCTGATAGGCGATCGACGCATCCACGTATCGCTCCGAGAGCACGCACGTGCCAGCCTCCAACGCAGGCCGCACGGTCTCGCCTACATACTGGGAGCGACTGGCGGCAAACAGGAGCATCTCGGTCTCGGCGCGCATCTCTCGATGCCGTTCGTCGAGCAGCACTTTCCGGATCGCCTCTCCGACCGCCGTGCCGCCCGGCTCGCGGATCAGGAGGAGCGGGATCTCGTCCTTGAGCGCATCGAAGAGTCTGCGGGCCTGCGTCGTCTTGCCGGCGCCTTCCGGTCCTTCAATGGTGATGAACAGCCCGCGCCTCCGGGCCGCGTGGGGTGTCGGCATCACACCGGGTCTACCGAGGGTAGATGACGACGCGGCGGAACGGCTCGTCGCCCTTGCTCTCAGACGCGAGACCGTAGCGCTGGACGAGCTGGTGCTGCAGGCGGCGGATATAAGAGTTCTGCGGCCGTAGCTCCACCGGCTGCGCCGATTCGAACACGCGCGCGATCGCTTCTTCGACCTCCGTCAGCGCCGCGTCGTGCTCGGCAGGCCCTTCGGCCACTTCGAAGACTTCGCGGAGGAAGTGCTCGATCTGCGTGACCGTGTTGCTCCGCAGGACGTGCAGTGGCATGCCCCGGGTGGCCGCGTCTCGCAGGCGCTTGGGCTGGCGCTTCTCCTGCGACTTCAGCGTGAGGACCAGATCGGCTTCGGACAGTGAGTCGGTGATATACGCGGGCACACCCATTTCGCGGATCGCGCGCTCCAGGCGGTTGCGGCTCACCGCATACGGATAGATGCGCAGGATCTCGCGGCCGGGCCGCGCGTGATCTTCGGAAGGTGCCGCTGCAAAGGGACCCTCAGGCGTCCATCCCGAGCTGGCGCGTGCCGGCGCCGAGATCTCCACATCGCCGCCGCTGGTCCGCACCCGGCTCTCGGGGCGCGGTGCAACACCGCGCAGGTAGCGGTCGACGACCTGTCCCACATCATGATGAACGGCCAGCCGGTCTTTCTCCTGAATCTCGATGACGACATCGAAGGTCGGCGGAGCCTTGCGCTCCAGGACGGTCTTCTGCGTACCGCGCCGCCGCGCTTCCTCATCGGAGAGGGTCACGGCCTGGATGCCCCCGACGAGATCCGACAGCGTGGGGTTCTGGAGCAGGTTGTCCAGGGTGTTGCCGTGCGCGGTAGCGATCAATTGCACCCCGCGCTCCGCGATCGTACGCGCGGCGAGTGCCTCGGCCTCGGTGCCGATCTCGTCGATGACGACGACCTCCGGCATGTGGTTCTCGACGGCCTCGATCATGACGGCATGCTGCAGCGCGGGGACGGGCACCTGCATGCGCCGTGCCGCGCCGATTCCGGGATGCGGGATGTCGCCGTCCCCGGCGATCTCATTAGAGGTGTCGACCACCACGACGCGCTTGCGCAGCTCGTCGGCCAGGACGCGCGCCGCCTCGCGCAGCAGCGTGGTCTTCCCCACCCCCGGACGGCCCAGCAGGAGGATCGAATGTCCGGACTCGATCACGTCCCGCACGATGTCCACGGTGCCGATGACGGCGCGCCCGACCCGGCAGGTCAGGCCGATGATCTCGCCCTGGCGGTTGCGGATCGCGCTGATGCGGTGCAGTGTTCGCTCGATACCGGCACGGTTGTCTTTGCCGAACGCGCCGACGCGCTCGGTGATGTACTCGAGCGTCTCTCGATTCACGGAGGTGCCGTTCAGCGCGAAGGCCTCATTGGGAAACCGCGCCTCGGGCTTGCGCCCCAGGTCCAGCACCACCTCCAGCAGTTGATCGAGGTCGCTGTGGCGCTCGAGCGCGCTGCGAAGGTGCGGCGGAAGTACATCCAGGAGCAGATCGAGGTTGTCGGTGACGTGCATCTGGCGGCCGGCCACGGGCGGTCCCTCCCCGGTGGGGGCTCGTGAAAGCACAGAAGGGAACCTCTGGGGTCCCCTCCGCGCTGCGTCTGTGATGTTATCCGGCGACAGATACGAGCGACGTCTCAAGAGATCCTCAAGAAGGCCACCTGTCAGCCTCTCTCTTCATTATAGATATACCCCGAGGGGGGCGCAACGCCGCGACCGCGACCACCGCCCTATCGATCCAACCAGGCGTTGTACCACGTGTGCGTCGGATTCTCCACAAAGCCCCTCAGCTCGCGGCGGTGCAGGTGCATCTCGAAGTAGTCGCCGAACTTGATCGACCCCGCGTCCTCATACCAGGTGCGCTGCAAGCGCCTCCAGATCTCCAGGCGCGTTGCGGTGTTTGTATGCCGTCGCAGGAGCTCCATCATGCCCATCCCGTCGCGGTTGCTCCACCATCCCGGCCAGGTGTGCTGCAACGGCACCTGAAAGACGGGGTCCGGGAAGAAGGCGATCTGCGTGCTGAACACGTCCCACAATTCTGGGCGCACGCGACGGCCGACGATCGTCGCCCAATCGCTAACTTGAAGATCGACGACAAACCCCGCCCGCTCGAGCATCGGCTTGACCACCTGCGCGCTGGTCGCCTGATGAGGGAATTCGGTCGTCGTCATCCAGCGGATGGGCTCGCGGTTGTAGCCGGCCTCCTGGAGCAACTGCCGGGCTTTGTCGGCGTTCTTCTGATTGTAGAACTCCTTGCCGGCATCCGTGTACATCGGATGTTCCTTCGGCATGATCCCGGCATCGAGGCGCCAGAACTGCCGGGGCCCGAACGCCGCCCGCATGATCGGTTCGTCGTCCAGCGCCGCCAGGAATGCCTGCCGGACCTTCTTGTTGGTCATGATGCCCTGCCGGTGGTTGAAGATCGCGGCGTTCCAGAACGGCAGCGTGGCAACGTAGGGCACGAGGTTCTGATCGCCGCGCAACTGATCATACTGATCGCTGGGGATCTGCTCGGCGAATTGATAGTCGCCCCGGCGAACTCCCGCGATGCGCACCGACACGTCTGGGACAGGGACGAAGAAGATGGAGTCGAGGTAGGCGAACTTCCGGCCGGTATTACCGTCGGGCGCCTCGGCGCGGCTCACGTAGCCATCGAAGCGATCCAGACGAATGTGCCGGTCGGGAATTCGCTCGGCCAGACGGTACGGCCCGGTCCCGATGAACTGGCGGATCGGTCCGGTCGAGCCGGCGTCATCCACAACCTCCTTGGGGTACCCGGCCGCGGGCGACTGGAACGAGCCGATGTCGTGCAGCAGGAGCGCGTAGGGCTCCTTCAATTTCAGGACGACGGTGCCGCTATCGGGCGCGGTGAGCGACGCCACATTGGCAAACACGATCCGGCCGCGGAAGTTCACGCGCCCCCAGCGTTCGAGAGAGGCCTTCACGTCGTCGCTGGTCATCTCCTTATTGTTGTGAAAGCGAACGCCCTTGCGCAGCGTGAAAGTGTAGGTGAGCCGGTCGGCGCTGAGGGCGACCTTTTCGGCCAGCATCGGCCGGGGCTGGAACTTCTCATCCATGGCGACAGGACTCTCATAGAGGTTGTTGAGGATATGCGTCACGATGGCGCCGCTGGACCAGTGCCAGTCGAGCGTCGGCGGCTCGCCGATATGCGCAATGCGCAGGGCACCGCCCCGCCGCGGCTGCGGCTGCTGGGCCGGCGGTGCCGCGAACGCGGCGACGGCGAGCGCGAAAACGAGAAGAACCACAACGCCTGGCACACGAACGGCAGACGCCTTCCTCATAGCCGCCTCCTGTCTGGACATATCTCGCCTACGGAGAGGCGGAGGGCTCCAGCAGGCGCCAGAGTTCATCTCGATCGGGTGGAATCAACGGCTCGGTCCGCCCGCCCCGGACGATCGTCCGCTCTCCATCTCTTAATACGCCGATTGTGGCGGAAGGAATTCCTGCCTGGGCCAGCTCGCGGTGCAGCGGCGCCGGATCCGACACCGCGATCAGCATCGCGCCGCTCCCGATCAGCGCGAGCGGATCCGCGCCCAGCGCGGTGCAGATCGCGCGGGTCTCGGGCGCAACGGGCACCGCATCCGCGTCCAGCCGCACCCCGCATTGCGAGGCCTCCGCGAGCTCCCAGACGCCGGTGACCACGCCGCCTTCGGTGACGTCGTGCATCGCAGCTGCTCCGCACCGCGCGCCGATTCTGCCTTCGGGCACAACGCTGATCCGTTCGATGAACGCCCGCGCGCGCGCCAGCGTGGCGCCGTCAATCGTCGCAGTGAGCCGCGCCGCGAGATCGGCGGCCAGGATCGCCGTGCCCTCGATGCCGGCCCCTTTGGTGAGGACAAGCGCGTGGCCGGGGCGGCCACCATCCGCGGACACAAAGCCATCGCGTGGAGCGCGCCCGACGCCGGCGACGACGACCAGCGTCCGTTCGACCCCGGGCGTCACCTCAGTATGCCCGCCGACGATCTCGACGCCGAGCGCCTTCGCCGCCTCGCCGGCTTCGCGCACAATCCGCTCAAGGTCGGTCTCGGCGGTCGCCGCGGCCAGCAGCAGCGTGAAGAGCAACCCCACCGGCTCCGCCCCAGTCGCGGCGAGATCGTTGCACGCGACGTGCACGGCCAGCCGACCCACATGGGCGCCAGACCCGGTGATGGGATCGGTGGTCACGACGCAGACCGACGGACCGAAGTCGATGACCGCGCAGTCCTGTCCGACGGCGGCGTGGACCAGGACGTCGCTGCGAAGACCCAGGTGCGGAAAGATCTGCCGCCGGAGCGCGGCGGGTGTGACCTTTCCCGGTCTCATCCTCAGGCTGTTCCGCGCAGCATTGTCGCTACTCCCAATCTCCCAACAGCGCCATCGCAGCGCCGACGCCCGCACCGAGGTCTACCTTCATCTTCAGATCCGCCAGGCCGCGTGCCAGCACCGCGAGGAGGGCCGCGAGGTGTGTCGGGTGCGCCGAGACGCCCATGTGGCCGAGGCGGAACGTCTTACCCGCGAGTTCCTTGTAGCCGCCTGAGATCTTCACCCCGTACGGCTGACGCATCCGGGAGACCAGGTCGGCGGCCACGACGCCATCGGGCGTTCGCACGGTCGTCACGGCGCTGCTTGCAATGTCATCGCGCGCTGGCCACGGTGCAAGCCCGAGTGCTCGCACGCCGGCCCGGCAGGCGCGGCCGATCCGCCCATGCCTGGCGATATGACGGTCCAGCCCCACCTCAAGAACCTGCGCGAGCACCGACTCGAGCGCGTAGACCAGGCTCACCGAAGCCGTGTAGGGAAACGACCTGGTGCGAAGCCATGTGTCGCGCCAATCCAGCAGCGACAGATAACTTTCGCGCAGCGGTGGACTTCGCCGCTCCATTGCTTCCCACGCGCCGGGGCTCACCGTCAGGAGCGCGAGCCCGGGGACCCCTCCCAGACACTTCTGCGGGCCCGAGATGGCGACATCGATCCCCCAATCGTCGGTGCGAAACGGCTCGCCGCCCAAACCCAGCGCGGTGTCTACGATCGTCAGCACGCCGAATTCCCTTGCAATGGGGCAGATGATCTCAACGGGGTTGACCGTGCCCGAGGGGGTCTCCGCGTGCACGACAGAGAGGAACTTGACGCCGCTGTGCCGGCGCAGGGCGCTGCGCACCTCGTCGGGATCGATCGCGTCATTGTACGGCACGGCGAGCTCGATGGTCTCACCGCCATGCCGGTCAATAAACGTCTGAAACCACTTCCCAAAGATCCCCGAGACCAGGTTGAGGACTTTGTCTCCGGGGGAGAAGAGCGATGCCGCAATGGCCTCCATGCCGAGCACGGTCTCGCCCTGCATGATGACGACGTCGTGCCGTGTCTGAAAGACCGCCTTCAGCAGATCGCTCGTGCGCGCGAAGAGTTCGATGAAGGCCGGGTCGTAGTGATTGACGATGGGCCGAATGTGATCCCGCAGCGTGCGGTTCGTGACCTCTCCGGGCCCCGAGGCGACCGACAGATACGGCCAGTCCGGCATCGCGGGCCCCGACTTGCTGCGCTCCCCGGGAGGCACTAGAACAATCGGGTCTGCGCGGATTCCAGCATCTCCTCGCGGACCTCTTCTCCGTCCCTGAAGATGCTGATCTCGCCGAACACGCCGTCGTAGCCGGGCGCGATCGTCACGCGGCCTTCACGCACGCGACGCAGCCCTTCGGCGATCCGGAGCGTCGTGTGCTTGCGGACCTCTTCTACCGGGACGTCCAGCAGCACGTTGAACTCGCCGCCCAGGGCGTTGCACAGATTGAAGTACTCTTCCCGCACGCCGACGGTGCCTGGCTGGCTGCCGTTGGCCTCCGCGATGATCTCCTCGAGGGGGACCAGGTTCCGATAGGGCACCGCGCCCTCAGGCACGAAGCCCTCCTCGCGATCGGCGAGCAGCTCGACCCGATGCATGACGCCGACCGTCGGCGGCCGGCCGCACACCGGGCAGCGCCCGCCGTTCGCCCTGGTCTCCTTCGGGGTCATGCGGCGGTTGCAGTTGCGGTGGCCGTCGTAATGGTACTTGCCTTCCTCGGGGAAGAACTCGACGGTGTAGAGGAAGCACGAGGTGTCTTTCTCGCGCAGGACCCGCATGATCTCGAAGTAGTCGAGCTCGCAGGCGAAGACGTTGGCCTCCCGCCCGAGTTTGGGCAGCGAATGGGCGTCGGAGTTGCTCACCAGCATCGTCCGGTCGAGCTCTGAGAGCCGCCAGTTCATCGGCGGGTCGCTGGACAGCCCGGTCTCGACGGCGGCGATGTGCCTGAGTTGATCGCCGAAGCACTCGGCGATCGCGTCGAACCCCGAGTTGCTCCCGTACAGCGAGAACCACGGCGTCCAGGCGTGCGCGGGGATCACCATGCAGTCGGGAGAGATCTCCATCACGTACTCCACCAGCCGGTCGCTGGGGAGCGTCAGGGTCGGCCGGCCGTCGGCCATGAGGTTGCCGAACCGGCCCAGGACGGCATTGATCCTGTCTACGACCTCGAACGAAGGCGCCAGCAGAATATTGTGGATCTTGCGCAGCCGTCCGCCGGCGGGGTAAACGTTGGAGACCTCCACCGTGAGCATGAAATGCGCGCCGTCGTGCACGAAGAGCCCGCGGTCCGTGGGTCGCAGCTTGGCGCGCAGCTCACGCAGCCAGACCGGATGGGTGAAGTCCCCGGTACCCAGCAGCGTGATGCCTTTGATCTTCGCCCAGCGGGCCATGTGTTCGATATCCATGTCCCGGCTGGTCGCCCGGCTGTACCGGGAATGCAAATGCAGGTCCGCTATCACGCGCATTGTCAGTGACACGCGAAGGAGTCGGTGGCTGTTGTGATGTCCGGTGCGCTCGCCCTAGATCGCTGGATTCGTCCCCGGAGGCTTGCGCTCCTTCGCCGGCGGTGCCGTCGCGCCGTCACTCCACAGTGACAGCATCCCAGCGCCGAGCGCCGCAATCACGGTCGGCGCCAGCCGCAGATCGCGAATGCCCGCGCGCACGGCGGCCGCGAGCACAGGACGGAGCAGGCGGGACTGGTACTGCGTGTCGCCGTGTACCTCGACCGCACGGCGCAGCGTCCCGTCGGTAGCCAGCGCCCCGATGACGGCACTCGTATGCCGGTCGGGCAGCCGGTTCAATGCCTGCCGCACGATCGTCGTGAAGCGGACTTCGCGGCCAAAGGCGGCCTGCCACTCTCGTTCGTACGCGGCCAGCGCGTCACGCCGGCCGTCCGTGGTCCCGCCGAGATAGCGCGCCGCGGCCCGCGCGGCGAGTTCGCCCGCCAGCATCGAGAAGTAGATGCCGCCGCCGCTCGTGGCCTTCACCTGTCCCGCCGCATCGCCGACGACGAGCATGCCCTCTGTGAATGAAGGCCGGCGCAGGCCCAGAATCGGGATGCGACCTGCGAGCTTGCGCACCACTGTTGTTCCGCGCACCCGCGAGGCCACCGCAGGATGCGTCGACTTGAGCCGATCAAGATAGTAGACGGGCGGCCGGTCGGTGAGGCGCGGATCAACGGCCAGGCCCAACCGTCCCCGGCGACCGCCGATCGGCATGAGCCAGGCGAAGAAGCCAGGCGCGACCTCGCGGCCGAAGTAGAGGTCGGGCGCATCTTCGGCCTCAATGGCCGCGCCGTCGAGCTCGTACTGAAGGCCGTGGACCAGCGTCCGGCGCGGCGCGATGCCGAGTTGGGGCGGGAGTGCGGGGTTGGCGCCTTCCGCGTCGATGACGAGTGGTGCGTCGATCGACAGCCGTCCCTCTCGGCGATCAACCTCCACGCGCATGAGGCTGTCGGTGCGCGCGATCGTGCGCGCGCGCGCGCCGGTGACCACCTCGGCACCGGATGCGGCCGCCTGTTCGGCCAGGTAACGGTCGAACGGATCGCGATCCACCACATAGGAATCCACCGATGAACGGCGGAGCCGCGCCACGGTCCCGTCCGGCGCATGCAGCGCGGCCGCGCGCAAGGAAGTCTGGATCAACGACGCAGGCAGCGCGAAGCGCTCGAACGCGTGCACCGACAGCTTACCGGTGCAGTGCGTCGGGCAGCCCACCTCGGGGTGCTCTTCGATGAGCAGCGTCCGCAGGCCCGACGACGCGCACAGCCTGGCCGCCGTCGAGCCGGCCGGACCCGCACCGACCACAAGGACGTCAACGTTCACGGAGACCCACGCTTCCAGCCAAGGCAGCGCCTTCCTGCCCTCATCGGCCGGTCAGCGGTTGAGGGCGGCGTCCGCGGGGAGACGCGCCCTGCCGGTACACCATGACGGTGCGCTCGAAGTCGATCACCACGGTCCCGTCCTGCTTGTACCCGCGCGTGCGGACGCGCACGATGCCGCATGTCGGACGGGACGCCGACTCTCGCGTTTCGAGCACCTCGCTCTCGGCGTAGAGCGTGTCACCCACAAACAGCGGCGCGGAGAGCCTCACCTTGTCCCATCCGAGGTTGGCAAATGCGTTGTGGCTGACATCGATCACCGACAGCCCCGTCGCGAGCGCGAGGGTGAAGGCGCTGTTGACCAGCGGCTGGCCGAATTCGGTCTCCGCCATGTACACGTGATCGAGGTGCAAGGGGCTTGCGTTCATGGTGATCGCGCTGAACCACACGTTATCCGCCTCGGTGATCGTTCGCCCGTGCGGGTGCGCATAGACGTCGCCAACCTCGAAATCCTCGTAGTACCTCCCCTGCAGCATCGAATGGCCCGCCATGTGAGCCCTCCTCAGTAAGACCTGGGCAGGCCCAGAACGTGCTGCGCCAGGTAGGCGAGGATCAAATTGTCGCTCACCGGGGCGATCTTGTACAGTCGGGTTTCTCGAAACTTGCGCTCGACGTCGAACTCGGCGGCAAAGCCGTATCCCCCGTACGTATCCAGACACGCGTTGGCCGCATCCCACGCCGCCTCGGCCGCAAGGTACTTCGCCATGTTGGCCTCCGGCCCGCACGGCTCTCCCGCGTCGAAACGGGAGGCCGCGTGCAATCGCATCAGGTCGGCCGCCTCGAGGTGCGCGTGCGCCCGCGCCAGGGGAAACTGAACCCCCTGGTTGGCGCCAATGGGCCTGCCGAATACCACCCGCTCGCGCGCATATCCTGAGGCCCGGTCGAGAAACCAGCGGGCATCGCCGATGCTCTCGGCCGCGATAAGTATGCGCTCCGCGTTCCACCCATCGATGATGTAGCGGAAGCCCATCCCTTCCTCGCCGACCAGGTTCTCGGCCGGAACCTCGAGATTGGTAAGGAAGAGCTCGGTGGTGTGGTGGTTGAGCATCGTGCGGATGGGACGAATCTGGATCGAGCCA
>JBOGSE010000080.1:0-6403 GCA_050694895.1 bacterium
TCGAGCCATTCATCAGGAGATTTGGCAACCGCGCGGGCAGGACCGTCGGCTCCTTCAGGCTCTCGTCGAAATTCGGGATGAACGTGACCGTATCTCTATCAAGATCGGCCAGCAGCTCGGCGGCCACTGGGGCCAGCCGTGCCTCGGTGTAGCGCATGGCCCCCGGCGCGTCACCGTCGATGCTGCCAAAGTTGCCCTGCCCATCCACCAGGGGATAGCGGAATGACCACTCCTGCGCCATGCGCACGAGCGCATCGTAGACCGGCACGTCACCGTGCGGGTGCAGCTTGCCCATCACCTCGCCGACGATGCGCGCGCATTTCTTGTGCGGCGTGTCGGGCCGCAGGCTCAACTCGGCCATCCCATACAGGATGCGCCGTTGGACCGGCTTGAGGCCGTCGCGCACATCCGGTAGCGCCCGGCTGACGATGACGGACATCGCGTAATCGAGGTAGGAGGTTTTCATTTCCTCCTCGATCGGGCGGGGGACGATCTTCAGCTCATCATCGGCCATGGCAGGCGAACGCGGCTCTCCTAGATGTCGAGGTTCCGAACCTCGCGGGCGTACTGAACGATGAACTGCCGGCGGGGCTCGACCTCTTCGCCCATCAGCTTGTGGAAAATCTCGTCGGCGGCCCCCGCGTCCTCAAGCTCGACGCGCAGCAACGTGCGCACCGCGGGGTTCATCGTGGTCTCCCACAGCTGTTCGGGGTTCATCTCCGACAAACCCTTGAACCGCTGGACCTCCACGCTGCCGGCCTTGCGGCCCAGCTCCTTGAGGATGACCTGCCGCTCCTCCTCGGTGACGGCGTACCGGCGCTCCTTGCCGTTCTTGATCAGATACAGCGGCGGCCGCGCGATGTACACCTTGCCGTGAAGGATGAGGTCGCGCATATACCGGTAGAAGAACGTCAGCAGCAGCGTGCGGATGTGGTTACCGTCAACGTCGGCATCGCACATGATGATGACGCGGTCATAGCGGCGCTTCTCCAGCGTGAACTCGTCGCCCACGCCCGTTCCCAGCGCGGTGATGAGCGCGCGGATCTCTTCGTGTGCGATCATCTTGTCCTCGCGCGCCTTCTCGACATTCAAAATCTTCCCCTGGATCGGCAGGATGGCCTGGAACTGCCGGTCGCGGCCCTGCTTGGCGCTCCCGCCCGCGGATTCGCCTTCGACAATGAATATCTCGCACCGCTCGGGATCCCGCTCGACGCAGTCGGCCAGCTTGCCGGGCAGGGTGCCGATCTCGAGCGCATTCTTGCGGCGCACGAGCTCGCGGGCCTGACGGGCCGCCTCGCGGGCGCGCGCGGCGGTCAGGACCTTGGCGACGATCCGCTTCGCATCCGGTGGCCGCGTAATGAGAAACTCGTTGAGCGCATCCGCGACGACCGACTCGACGATCCCTTTCACCTCGGTGTTGCCGAGCTTCGTCTTCGTCTGACCTTCGAACTGCGGTTCGGCAAGCTTGATGCTCAGCACCGCGGTCAGACCTTCACGCATGTCCTCGCCGGTGAGGCCGGGATCGTTCTCCTTCAGCAGTCCAGACCGCTTGGCGTAGTCGTTGATCGACCGTGTCAATGCCGAGCGAAAACCCACGAGATGCGTGCCGCCTTCGGTTGTGGGGATGGTGTTCACATAGGTCAGGACGTGCTCAACGTAGCCGTCGTTGTACTGGACGGCGACCTCAACCTCGACGCCCTCGCGCTCGGCCCGCCGGTGCATGATGTCGGAGATCTTGCTCCGCGTGCGGTTCACCGCCGCGACAAGCTCTTTGATCCCACCCGCATGCTTGATCGTGCTCTTGCGATTCCCGGCCTCATCGGTGAGGGTAATCGTCAAACCGGCGTTGAGATATGCGATGTCTTCAAGGCGCTTCGTGACGACGTCGAATGAGAACTCGGTCGCGGTCATGATCTGAGTATCGGGTTTGAACGTGACCTTCGTCCCTGTGGGCTGCGGGGGACCCCGCTCGGCGCGCAGCGCGGCGACAGGCTTTCCGCGCGCAAACCGCTGCCGGTAGGTTTTGTCGTCGTGGTACACCTCGACTTCCAACCACTCCGACAGGGCGTTGACCACTGAAACCCCGACGCCGTGCAGGCCACCTGAGATGCGGTAGCCCCCGCCCCCGAACTTCCCTCCAGAGTGTAGCGTGGTCAGGACAACCTCCACCGCCGGCTTGCCGATCTTGGGAACGTTGTCGACCGGAATCCCCCGGCCATCGTCCAGAACGGTCGCACCGCCGTCAGCATGGAGCACCACATCAATGCGGGTGGCGGCCCCGGCCAGAGCCTCGTCCACGGAGTTGTCAACGACTTCATACAACAAATGGTGGAGGCCGTCGGGACCCGTACTGCCGATATACATCGCCGGACGGCGACGCACACCGGCCAGGCCCTCCAAGACCTGGATCTGCTCAGCGGTATAGGTCGGTGTGTCAGACACGCAGCACGCTCCGATTACACAAAAAAGCAGGCGCGACTTGCATGCCCGCCGCGCATGCCCGCCCATAATTGTACCATCGCAGCCAAAGCAGTGTCAACGGCGGAAACCCGCACCCTGACTGGGTCTCAGCCATTCCGAAGGCCGCGAAAACGTGCTGCCTGACCGATCCGCCTGGCGGCTGCAACCGGCGAAATCGGGGCCGGATGTATGCCGCTCGTCGTCACAACAAGCGAGCGCGCGGACTCCCAGGCCGGGCCACGACCCCGATCGGCCGAGCCCGAGGCGCGGCGCAGGCGCCTGGCGTCCAGGATGGCGATGACCTCACGCGCCTCGACCACCACATCGCCACCGAGATGGACAAGCATCGGTACCCTAGCCCCGAGCCGGTTTGGACGGCCTTGAAGGCGCAACGGACACGCGGCGCGCCGGCGCCGGCCGGCGTACCCGCAGATCAAGGCGGCGCCGCGCGACGGGAACGACATCGGTGACCGCCTCCTCCCCGAGATCGCGCGCAAGCGCCTGGACGATGGCCGTCTTCGTGAGGCGAATCTCCTGAGCGGCCGCCGTGTTCGTGACCCCGATGAGGAGCGATCGGCCGCGCACGCCCACCGGCGCACTCAACGCCGCAAGGGCGCGCCCGGCGATACGCGGCCACGCCGCCCGGGCAGCGGCCAGGCGCGCCGCCGGCTCGATACCCCACGCGCGCGCGGCACTCTTCAGGATGGCTCGAATCGGCGTGACCATGCGCCCTCATCAAGACGTCCAGCATCCACCGCAACTCTGGTCAGTACGCACTTCATGGACCCGATATCGGGCAATTCCGTGGCCGTCAGCAGCACCTGCGCCTCGTCCCCCATCTCCAGCAGGCGGCGTTGGCGCTGAGGATCAAGCTCGGCGAGCGCATCGTCGAGCAGCAGAACCGGCGGCGCCCCGAGTTCTTCCGCCATCACGGCACGCTCGGCCAGCCGCAGGGCCAGCATTGCTGCACGCCACTCTCCCTGGGAACCGTTGGTACGCAGCGAAACGCCGTTGAGCGTCAGGTCCAGCTCGTCGCGATGCGGACCGGTCAAACTTATCCCTCGACGAAGTTCATCGGCACGCCAGCGGGAAAGTTCCGCCCGAGCGGTATCGGCGATCTCTGCATCCTCGTGTCCGTCCCAGGCGGCCCGATACGCCACATCGAGGCACCCCTCACCGGCCAACTGCTCGAAGGACACCCTGGCCGCAGCCGCCAGCCGCCCGGCATACTCACGCCGTCTCGCTGTGATGCGGGCCCCGAGCGCAATCATCTGCGCGTCCCACGGCTGCAGCCCGTCCGGCGCCCTCTGGCGGAGCACCATGTTGCGCTGTGCCACCACCCGATGGTAGCGGTGTATGGCGAAGTGGTAGGCGGGACTGAGCTGCGCCAGCGCGCCATTGAGCAGCCTCCGCCGGCCTCCGGCCGGGCCCCGCACAACATCCAGATCCCATGGTGCGGCCAGCACCACCGGCAACCTGCCCAGGACACCGCTGCGGGGAATAACGGCCCCGTTGACGCGTATCTGAACGCTCTCCCGCCCGCCCTCGGCCACAAGGGTAACATCAAGCTCCTCGTCGTGGCCACGGCGTGTGATCAACGCCCCAACACGCGCCCTCGTCTCGCCGCTCCGGATCGCATCGCCTTCACGCGCTGTCCGATGTGAGCGCCCTGTGGCCACCAGATAAATACCTTCGAGGAGATTAGACTTTCCCGCGGCATTCGGACCAACGAACGCGGTGGTGCCGCGGCCAACCGTCAGGTCGGCCCGTTCGTAATTACGAAACGCGCGGAGCCAGAGACGGCGTAGCCGCAGCATCGTTGCCCTTCACCACAACAAGCATCGGGCCTCCATGAACATCCACCCTGTCGCGCGGCCTCAACTGGCGTCCGCGTCGCACCTCAATGACACCGTTGACACACACGGAACGCGCGGCAATGAGCGCTTTCGCACCGCCACCGGTATTTACGAGGCCCGCCCATTTGAGAAAAGCGCCGAGTGTAATTGTGTTTGTGTGGATCGGAATATGCCGCGCCCGCGAGCCGGCCGCGCCGGACGGCCTACGTGGCAACGCGAACCGGCGCCAACACGTACGTATAGTCCGTCTGACCCACCGGACGAAGAGCCCCGGGACTGAGCGGACCGGTAAGCTCAAGTGTAACCTGATCGGCTTCTACAACGCTGAGGCAATCAAGCAGATAACGTGCATTGAAAGCCGTCGGTACGCTTTCCCCTTCAATCACTACCTGAAGCGTCTCCTCGGATCGACCATACTCCGGCGTGTTAGAGGTCAGTGTCAGGGTGTCACTATTTGCCTGCAGGCGCACGACGTTAGCCGAGTCGCGTGCCGTGATCGCGACACGCCGGACGGCACCCATGAGATGCTCTGTGCCCACAGTCAGTCGTTGTTTGTGTCCTTGTGGAATTACTTGCTGGTAGTTTGGAAACGGACCAGGAATGAGCCGGCTGACAAGTCTGGCACCAGGCAACGCAAACAAAATTTGATTCTCCGCCAGCGATATGTCGACGTTCCCGTCCACTCCCCCAAGCGCGCGGGTCAGCTCCTGCATCGTCTTAGACGGCACGATGACACCCACCTTCTGCGTGCTTGGAGAGGCCAGTGTGACCGAACGGAGCGCCAGCCGGCCACCGTCTGTGGCAACTATTCTGGCTTCATTACCTTCCAGAACAAGATACAGACCCGTGAGGAAGACACGTGTCTCATCCGTGGAAACGGCAAATCCTGTCTGACGAATCATCGTTCGTAGCACACCTGCATCCATTCTCACAACCGCCGTTGCATCTGGCTCAGGCATCAGTGGAAAATCCGCCGCCGGTAACCCGATTAAGTCATACGTAATACGCTCGCACTGCACTTCAATATTACGTCCATTGTCTGCAAGCTTCAGTTGTATAGGAGCGTTAGGAAGATTAACAACAATTTCAGCAAACAATCGTGCCGGTAGTGTTATTGCTCCTCCTTTCTTAACGGTCGCTGCAACCTCGGTTTGAATACCGTGATCCAGATCCGTAGCAGCAAGCTTAACAGTTTCCTTTTTTGTTTCAATCAGAATGTTACTCAAAATCGGCATAGCCACACGTGAAGATACAGCCCGCCCAACAAGAGCAACAGCTCTATTGAGATGCTCGTGTGAGCACGTAAAAAGCATGGTTATCCCCTTTAGCTATATATTGTAGTCATAAAATAGTCGTAGTAATAGATCCTGTGGACCATGTGAATAATTCGAGAGAGGTGTAGTTGGTCTGGGTTGTGGCGATTTGAAGCGTGTGCATGGCATGTGGTCGAAATGGGGATATTGAACGATATCTTAGATGTGATGTATATGGAGGCCGTGTTTGTCTACATCTGTACACAGATTATCCACTTTGACGCTGCAGATCTTCGGTTAATCGTTTAAGGCTCGCTGTCAAGTGAGCGTCGTTGCGAAGAATTTCACGAACCCGCTGACAGGCATGGATGACTGTTGTGTGGTCTCGACCACCAAATTCCTCGCCGATTCGAGGAAGTGATGTGTCGGTCAATTCTCGTGCTAGATACATTGCTATCTGACGAGGAAAAGCAAGATCTTTTGTCCGGCGCTTTGCGCGCATTTCTTCTGGGCGAATACGAAAGAATTCCGCGACCATAATTTGAATTGCCTGAATGGTGATTACGCGCGGTCGTGTTGGCGGCAACAGATCGCGTAGGACATCCATAGCAAGCTCCACCGCGATGGGCGAACGTGTAAGCGACGCATATGCGACAACCCGCACAAGCGCTCCCTCAAGTTCACGGATGTTGGTATTGATCCGTTGCGCGATGAATTCGGCGACCTCATCGGGCACAGAGATGCCTTCGGTCTCGGCTTTCTTTCGGAGGATGGCGATACGGGTTTCCAGATCGGGCGGTTGAATGTCGGTGATGAGTCCCCACTCGAATCGGC
>JBOGSE010000081.1:0-3079 GCA_050694895.1 bacterium
GTGTTCGACTTCCGGCAGGCCCTGCCGCACATCAAGGCGGCCATGGACACGCTGCAGGCACAGAAGGAAGAGCGCGAGCTGGCGAGTGTGTATCTACAAATGAGCCGGGCGCAATCGTACCTGGGGAATCTTCGGGAAGCGGAGCGCTTCGCCTCTGAGGGACTCCGGCTGGCAGAGCAGGGGGGACTGACCACGCACGTCGCGGACGGCCACTGGCATCTCGCCTGGGTCCACACCTTATCGGGCCGGTCCGACGCCGATCTGTACTACGAGAACGGGATAAAGATCGCTGAAGAGTGTGGCGACCTGGGTCGCGCCATCCCTGCGTTTTCGGGTAGGGCAGTGTACTACTACTCAAGGGGAGAGTACGCAAGAGCGCTTGAAACGACTGAACACGGCCTGAAGATCTCCGAAGAGGTGGGCAACCGGGTGCGCATCGCCATGTGCCGCTGGTGGCTCGCAAGGCTCCATTTCATGGCTGGCGACTGGGGCGCGGCCCTATCCTTCTCCCAACAGTATCTGGCCATGAGCGAAGCGTTCCCCGCAGCGATCGAAGGAATGAAGAGCCTGGCGGCGTTCATCCGGGGCGAATTCGGCGACGCCCTGGAGTGGATGCGGAAAGCCGTCGCGGAGGCGGAGCGCCGCCGGGAAGTGTCCTCGCTCGGCCTTGCCGTTGATGGAGTCGCGGCCCTGGCAATCCGGATGGGGCTTCACGCCCAGGCGCGCGGTCTACTCGACGAGTACCTGCCACGTTTTACCCAGATGGGGCTCTTCTGGCCAGCATACCTGCACCCCCTGGCCGCGGAGGCGGCGCTCGGGCTGGGCGATGTTGACAGCGCTGTGGAGCACTGCCAGCGTGCGGAAGCATATCTCCCACTTGGACTCAAACCCGCGCAGGCGCGACTGCTGCGCGTCCAAGGCCTCGTCGCTGCGGCCCGCGGGAGGCCGGACGAGGCTATCAGGCTGATCCACGAGGCTGCGAATCTCTACGGCGCCATCGGCCAGCCCTACGATCGGGCCCGCTGCCTAGAAGACCTGGCGGCAGGGCTGGGGCGGCGCGATGCCGACGGCGATCAGGTTGCTGCTACGAATGCCATGCAAGAGGCGCTCGGCATCTATCAGAAACTCGGCGCAGAGTTTGAAGTTCGCCGCATTTAGCAGGCATCCGGCGGTGGGCAGGGGCTGGGTACGGGCCAGGTGCCATCGTGATCGGGCGAGGGAAAGTGAGGGCGACAGCGGCATGCGACCAGGTACGATGCTCGTCCAGCGCTACCACTCGCCCGTGCCGTTGGCGATCAAGGGGTTCTCGTGGTCCTCCTGGGCGTGGTCGTCATTGTGTGCGGCCTCATCCTCCCGCGCCAGCCCGCGACGCTCCTGCTCAGCCTCGCGCTGGTGCCCGCGGCGCCGCGGCTCGGACTCGAGCCATGGGTGGTCGGCTTCATCGTCCTGGGCATCGCCGCTACGGTGGTGACACTCATCGCCATCGCCGCGAGCGTCCCGTTCTGGCGAGCGATCGGGCTCCTCGCGCCGTAGCACGGCCAGCCGGTCACCGGGTACCCCGGAATACGGTCAGTCCAGCGCGATGCGCTTCGGCATTCAGCCGGCTATCCCAGCAGGCGAAGACGACCTCGTCCAACTGACTCCGCAAAACCAACGCCGAGGCGAGGTGCACAGCATCGTAGGCGCGCAACCGGTGCCGTTCGGCCAACCGACCCGCAGCGAGGACCAGAGCCTCGCTGACCTCTAACCTGAGGTACCGGAACCAGTCCCTGTCGAGATCGCGCACGGATCGGCGGTAATCCGCGAGGGCCAGCGCACCTTCCCGGTGCCGGCGAGCGAACGCGGCTCTGGCCTCGACGTACGCCACCATCGAAGTCGCCACAACCTCTGCGGCGCTTACGGCCTCGACGAGTCCCGTCCTTCCCCGCTCTTCCACGTACAGCTTCACCAGCGCACTCGTATCCAGATACAGGTTCACCGGCGCTCCTCGATCACAGCGTCGGCGACGGTCCGCCCCTTGATGCGGGCGGGTCGCCCGCTGCCGCGCGGCTTGCCGCCATCCCACCGCGCCAGGCCCATCCCCAGGAGCCGCTCCACTCGCGCGAGTTCAGGTCTGGTTGCTGGTGGCCCAAGGACAGCGACGGGGCGTGCTCGCGTTGTGACGACAATCCGCTCCCCCTGCCGGGCCCGCCGCAGGTAGTAACTGAGTCGCGTCTTGAGCTCCCGAACACCTACCGTTCCCACTATGCTCCTCCCGTTTGCCTATGTGGTCACATCATACTGTTTCGTGACCACAATAGCAATGGCCGCCCATGCTCTCCTCTCCTCCGGCCGCAGCGGTGAGGATCCTGTCCCGGCGCTACCTCAAAGGATTGGCGAAATCCGGTGTGGAGGAGCAGGCCCTCCAAACGCTCGACCAGTGTATCTCACGTTTCCAGAGACTGGGGATGATTGGCCGCGCGGCATGGGCGCAATGGGTTTTCGGTCGTTTGCTCCTCGCTCAAACCGATGCTGAGCGCCGGGACCAGGGCAGGGTCCTGCTGAGCGAAGCGCTGGAGACCTACGAACGCATCGGGGCCACACGCTACGCCCAGGAGATCCGCAAGCGTTTGGCAACTGCCGGAGACGCAACTCGATGATCGGCACCCCTGTTTTGACCCCGTTGGGTAGTCGCCGTATCATGGAGTCAATAAAATAAACGGAAAGCAGGTCATCATCATGGTGATGAGAACCATCAAGGCAAAGTACAAGAAGGGCGAGGAGTTCATCGAAGAGGTGTACGAGCAGAGAAGGCGCGGGAGCCGTCCACCCTGTAGTATGAGAGCCTAATCTCGCAGGAGGTACGACGTTGGCGAGGACGATCAAAGCAACATTCCGCCAGGGCCGGATTGAACCCCTCGAACCGGTTGATTTGCCCGAAGGGGTAGAGCTTATGGTGACTGTGGAAGAGGCCGGCGAAGCGAATCGCTGGTTTGCTGATCTACACGCACTCTTTGCCCCGGTTCGAAAGGAGCTCGCTAAAGAGTCGGAGGCGACGATTGACCGTCGCATCGCTCGAGCGGTGAAAGCCGTCCGGGCG
>JBOGSE010000082.1:0-8269 GCA_050694895.1 bacterium
GAGCACGGGAGGTTTCGCGACCTCGACCGCCGGCATGCCAGCGCGGCGGGATCGTAGTACACTAGGGCCAGACCATCGGCTGGGGGAGACAACATGGCGTCGCAGTCGGGTCGAGTGCAGACCCACGAGGGCCTGGAAGGCGTTATCGCCGGGACCTCCGCGATCTGCCTTGTCGACGGCATCAAGGGACGGCTCATCTACCGCGGATACGACGCCGATGTCCTGGCCCAGCAGTCCACGTTCGAAGAGGTCGCCTACCTGCTCTGGCATGGCGACCTTCCCAGCCGGTCGGCGCTTGAAAGCCTGAAAGCCGATCTGCTCCGCGCGGGGACCCTTCCTGCGCACGTCACCGACATCCTCAAGCGCATTCCCAAAGATGCGCAACCGATGGCGGTGCTGCGCACTGGCGTCTCCGCGCTGGGGCACTTCGACTCGGACACAGCGGACAACTCGCCGGCCGCCAACACCCGAAAGGCTGTCCGCCTGACAGCCCAGGTCCCCGCGATCGTCGGGGCATTCCATCGCCTTCGCACCGGTGCTCAGCCGCTCGCGCCGCAGGCCTCGCTCGGCCACGCGGCCAGCTATCTCTATCTGCTGCACGGCACCCCACCCGATCCCGAGGTCGCCCGCGCGCTCGACATGGTGCTGATCCTGCATGCCGACCATGAGTTCAACGCCAGTACATTCTCCGGGCGCGTGTCGGCCGCGACGTTGACCGATCTGCATTCGGCCATCACGTCGGCCATCGGAACGCTGAAAGGGCCGCTCCACGGTGGAGCCAACGAGGACGTCATGCGCCTGCTGGAGAGCATCGGCAGCGTGGACCGCGTCGAGCCGGTCATCACCGACATGCTGGCGGCGAAGAAGAAGATCCCCGGGTTCGGACACCGCGTCTACCGCACCGAGGATCCGCGCGCGCGGTTTCTACGGCCCATGTCCAAGCGGCTCGGCGAGCGGGCCGGCGACCCTCTGTGGTACCAGCTGACGCGCAAGGTCGAAGACGTGGTGACCGCCCAGCGCAAGATCCTTGCCAACGTCGATCTCTACTCGTCGTCCGTCTACCGGGCGATGGGTATCCCGATGGACCTCTATACCACAACCTTTGCGGTTAGCCGTATTGTTGGCTGGACCGCGCACGTGCTCGAGCAGTACAGCGACAACCGTCTGATCCGGCCGCTGTCCGAGTATGTGGGCGCACTGGACCGCACCTACGTGCCCCTCAGCGCGCGCGGCTAGCCGTCGGCCTGGCGTTCAGCGGGTCATCCTCAGTCAGCCAGCAAGAACTCCCGCAGGGCTCCGTTGAAAGCCTCGGGCGCCTCGAGGTTCGACACATGGCCGGCCTGGGGGATCGTGACCAGCCGGCCCGCGCGTACTCCTGAGGCGATCTCCTTACCCGCGTCGGGCGGTATCACGGTATCCTCGTCCCCGACGATCACCAGCGTGGGTGCCGCGATTGAGGCAAGCAGCGGCCGGCTGTCGGGGCGCGCCGCCATCGCGGCAAGCGCGGCGGTCACACTCGATGCGGGCGGTTTCCCGACGATCCGCCGAACGGTATCCAGGACTGCGGGCCGGCCTGCCTTCGTCGTTGGTCCCACCAGCCGGGCCGAGAACTCTTCGAGGAAGCCGTCCGGGCCTTCGGTTCGAATCCGCTCGATGGCCGCGTGGCGGCCCCGACGCGCTTCCTCTGAATCCGGCCCCGCGCGCGATCCCGCGATGATCAGGGAGCGAATCCTGCCGGCCGCTCTGGCCACCACGCGAAAGGCGACGTAGCCGCCCATCGAGAATCCGGCCAGCGCCACGCGGTTCAACTCAAGGGCATCGAGCAGGTCCAGCACATCGCCCGCGTAGGTGTCCATCGTGAGGTCGTTCACCGGGCCCGCCGCATCGCCGAAGCCCCGCAGGTCCGGTGCGACCACGGTGAACCGGTCGCGCAGCCCCTCTATCTGCGGGCGCCACATGGTCCTGTTGAGCGGAAACCCGTGGATCAGGACAACAGGCGGACCATGCCCTTCTCTTTCATAGCCGAGCGTCACGCGACTGCGCTCGATCTTCATCACAGGGTGCCCCCCGCCGTCTCTTGCAACCATCCGACGCTCTTATCATACCGCGACCCCGTTCGGCACCGCCCCTGCCCCATTCGCACTCGAATTGACCCCTGCGGGGTCAGAGATGCGGTGCGCCGGTGCCTTCCTGGTGCATGCTGTCGACGCCATGGGAGGGAACGCAGCGGATCAGCCGGCCCCGAACGGAGCTGCACGCTCGCTCCGGGTCACCGATTACCTGCCGCTCGTTGGCGCGATTGCCAGGGCGCTCAGCCGGGGACTGCCGCCGAGCGTGGAGCTGGACGAGCTGATCAACGACGGCGTGATCGGGCTCATCGAGGCGATGAGGCGCTACGATCCGACACGTGGTGTGGGATTTTCCACGTACGCCGGTCATCGGATTCGGGGCGCGATGCTCGACGGGCTGCGGGTGCGCGACCCATTGCCCCGTCGCGTCCGGCGGGCGCAAAAGGCCGAGCAGTCCAATCCACGCAACCACGCGGTCGGGCGCGGCATCCAGTTTCATGAGCTCGAGGACGCCCTGATGATTCCAGAGGACGAAGCCTGCGGGCCCGAAGCCCGCGTGCTCGAAGAGGAGCTGCTGTACGAGTTGCACTGCGGGCTGCTGGAGCTGCCGCCGCGCGACCGCCAGGTGCTACTGTTGCGGATGGGGCGGGGGATGACCCTGCGCGCCGTGGCGGTCCAGCTCGAGCTATCGATCACGCGGATTGCGGAGATCCAGACACGTGGCATCGTGCGTCTGCGCCGATTCCTGGCGGGCCAGCCGATGATCCGCCCCCGCCGTCCCGCGGGCCGCCGATCGGCCGCACCTCGTTCAGAGATCCTTGTACGGCCGACGGGTGTTGCGTGCGCCCTACAGGAGGAGCGCGCGCCAAGTGCCCCGAACGGTCCAGTCACACCCCCGGTCGCTGCACTTGGACAGCAGGCGGTCGGCGCCCAGTGATGCGGCCGACAGGGGGCTCCCCGTCCGGACCATGAGTCAAGGCCGTCAGCGCCGGTGCGGGCGATCTCCGCCGGTTGCTGCAAAGCGGAGGCCGCCACATGAGGGCCAGCGTCCGGCGTCCGGGAACCGTCCACATGCTGCGGGCGTTTCCGGTGCTTCATACAGGCGCACAGCTCCACACGCTCGCCAACATCCTGAGCGCGGCCGGAGCCCTGCTGCGCCGCCGCCCGGTCGCGGCGGAAGATCTCCTGGCGCAGCTGGTGGCGTACCTGCGTGATCTGATGGGGCTGAGGCGGCCGCTCATCCCGCTGGCCGACGAACTGCGCCTCGCGCTGACCTTCATCGGACTGGAGCGCGTCCGCATGGGCAGCCGTATCCGGCTCGAGGTTGCGTGCACGCCCGAGTCGCTAGCGGCACTGGTCCCTCCGCTCGTCCTGCACCCACTGGTGGAGAATGCGGTGCGGCATGGCATCGCCCGCCGGCCGATGGGAGGGCGCGTCCGCATCCTGGGCCGGACCGCGGCCGGGACTCTTCATCTAGCCGTCTCCGATGACGGACCCGGCATGCGGCGCACCGCGGCCGCCGGCCGCGCGGCCGGCTGGGGACTGACCGGCGTGCGGCTGCGCCTTGCGGCGCTGTGGGGACCCGCCGCGCGCCTGCGGATTCTCTGCGGGGCCGAGGCGGGGACGATGGCGATCATCAGCCTGCCGTTGATGGAGGCGCCGGCCTCTACGTCTGGGCGCGGCGCATGACCCGGCCGCAAGAGCTTCGCGCCGCGATCGCGGACGACGAGCCTGCCGCGCGCTGGCACCTTCGGGGGTTGCTCGAGGACTGCGGCGTGCGCACTGTGGCCGAATGCGCCACGGGGAGCGACGTGCTTGCGGCCATCGTCAGGATGCCACCCGATCTCGTCTGTCTGGATGTCCGAATGCCTGACACCGATGGGCTCGAAGTCGCCCGCGCGCTGGTGACGCGCCGGCGTCCGGCGGTCGTGTTCACGACCGGGTATCCGGATTACGCGGCGGCGGCGTTCGACCTCGACGCGGCCGACTATCTGGTCAAGCCCCTCACGCTCACACGGGTCGCCGAGGCCGTCCGGCGCGTGCGGTCGCGACTTCGCGCGATAAGTCCTCCTGTGCAGTCCACCGTCCCCCCGGCGCGCATACTTGTTCCTGTCGGCGACCACCATCGGGCGCTCGCGCCCGAGACCATCCGGTTCATCGAGGCCCAACGCGGCGGGTGTCTCCTCCACGCCGATGATCGGTCGTATCGGGTGCGCGCCGCGCTGGCGACGCTCGAGCGCGCCCTCGCACCATGCGGCTTTTTCCGGACACACCGCGCGTATCTGGTGAACCTCGGACGCGTCCGCGCGCTTGTCACCTGGTCCCGTCACGCGCACAGTCTCCTGCTGGACGCCGGGAAGGAGACGCATGTGCCCGTCGCCAAGTCCCGTCTCGCCCCATTTCGACGCAACGTCATCTGGATCGCGAAAGCGGGAGGGTTGCGCGATGGACCTGGGCCTACGGGGCAGGGTGGCGATCGTGGCCGGCGCGAGCAGGGGATTGGGCCGGGCGATCGCTGAAGGCCTGGCAGCAGAAGGCGCACGGGTCGCCATCTGCGCGCGCTCGGCCGACGCGCTTGCCCGCGTGACCGCCACTATCGCCGCAGCCGACGCCACCGTGGCGGCCGGTGGGCAGATGTTGGCCCTTCGGGCAGATGTCGGCCGGGCCGATGACATCGACCGGGTCGTCGCGCTGACGCTGGAGCGGTGGGGACGCATCGACATTCTCGTCACGAATGCAGGCGGACCGCCCTCCGGTCCGGTGGCCGGGCTGACCGATGCTCAGTGGGAGGGAGCGGTGCAGACGCTCCTGTTCTCCGCGGTGCGGTTCTCGCGCGCAGTGATCCCCACGATGCAGCGCCAGCGGTGGGGGCGGATTCTGCACATCGCGTCCTTTACCGTGAAGCAACCGCTGCCCGGCCTCGCGCTCTCCAACGCGGTGCGCCTGGCGGTCGTGGGACTGGCCAAGACGCAGGCGCTCGAGCTCGCCCCACACAACATCCTTGTCAACACGATCTGCCCCGGACCTATCGCGACCGACCGGCTCCTGGAGCTCACAGGGCAGTACGCGGCCCGCGAAGGCATGACGGTTGACGAAGCGACGCAGCGCCTGTGGATCTCGCAGACGCCGCTGGGGCGGCTGGGGCAGCCGCGGGAGTTCGCCGATCTGGCGGTCTTCTTGGCCTCAGAGCGGGCCAGCTTCATTACCGGCGGCGCGTTTCAGGCCGACGGCGGCGCGGTCCGGGGGCCGTTCTGATGCTATACTGAAACGCGGTTTGCCCCCATCGTCTAGCCAGGCCTAGGACGTCGGCCTTTCAAGCCGGTAACGCGGGTTCGAATCCCGCTGGGGGCACCAGATGCGAGTTTGGGGCGTTCCGCGAGTATGGCGGGCGCTCTTTTCAGCGTCAGACGCACTGTTTTGTCGATCAAGACCCCGTTCGAAGCCACGTTTTGGATGAGTTCACTTGTGGGTCTTCGTCGTCGAGCTCAATCGAGCGGAGTTGCTCGTCGAACTGTTCGGTGATGTGCCGTAGTAGAAGGGGTGCCGGAGCAGATGGTGGGCGGGACACTCTGCACCTGCCATTGCAGTGCCCCTGGGCCTCTGCTAGGCTCTGCGCCAGATGGGAGGACGATCGTGCGAAGAATCAGAGTGAAGATCCGCAAGGGACAGGTCGTCGAGCCGTCGGACCTCCCAGATGAGGTTGAGGGGTATCTCACCGTGGCGGAGGGAGATGATCATCGGCGGCGGTTGCTAGTTGAGACTAATCGGGCCTACGCCGCGTTGCGGGCCGACACGAAGGCCTGGAACGAAGAGCAGCAGGAAAGAGCGCTGTGGGATGGGACGCTCGCCGATGGGATGGAATCCGGGGACCAGGAATCCTGATCCACCGGACTCTTTTCTATGCCTGAACCCGTTCGTGGCGACGTTTGGCTGGCAGACCTCAATCCCACGCGCGGCCGGGAACAAGCCGGTCAGCGGCCGGTCTTGGTCTTCTCCGTTGACGAGTTCAATCGTGGGCCAGCGGAACTTCTCGTTGTGCTGCCTATTACATCTACGATCCGTCCGATCCCGCTCCACATGATCGTCCAGCCTCCCGAAGGTGGGCTCAAGGTCGAGAATCGTATCCTCATCGACGCGATCCGGTCGATCAGCAGGGAGCGATTGGTTGCCGCTAAGATGGCGGCTGGCAATCGAGATGAGGTAGTCCTCTTACTCCGACACGCACTTGGACACCAGGGTGCTAACGATGAGCGGATCTCGTAGAGCTGGCTCAAGACGGCGGTAGAGCCCTTCATCAAGCGGCAGGCATCTGGTAGTATTCATCCCGGATTGCGTCTCGGAGTTGGCGAAAAAGCTGTTCGAACGCCGTCCTGCTCCTGGCACCAGTGCGAAGGTAGTCCTGCGTGCCCGGCCTCTTGAGGGGTTCTTCTTCCGGCCGAGCATCCTTGAGGATAGAATCCTAAGAGTGCCGCTGACGCTTACCCTCAATGAAGCCCGCCGCCTGGCCGTGGCGAGCCAGCTGCTGGCGGGGAAGCGCTCGCCGCCGACCCAGCGCGGGATCATGGAGACCGTACGTGGGCTGCGCCACCTGCAACTCGACCCCACGGCTGCGGTAGCGCCCAGCCACCTTCTGGTGCTGTGGAGTCGGCTGGGCCGCTACGATCCCGCCGAACTGGACGCCCTTGTCAGGAAGGGGCACCTCTTCGAATACTGCGCCTTCCTCTACCCCACGGAGGAGTATCCGGTTCATGCCTGGCGGATGCGCCACTTTGGGCGTTGGTGGCAGGGCGAGGGCATCTGGCCCCAGCGGATTCGCGATTTCATGGAGAAGAATCGGGGTCTGCGCCGACAGATCCTGACCCGGCTGCGGCGGGAGGGGTCCTTGCTCTCCCGCCAGTTTGAGGGCCGGGCGATTGTGCCATGGCGGTCCAGCGGGTGGTACAGCGGGAGGAACGTCAGCCGGATGTTGGAGTTTCTGGAGTGGCAGGGGCTGATCATGGTGGCGGGCCGCCGGGAGGGGCAGCGGCTGTGGGATCTCACCGAGCGAGTTCTCCCGGATTGGGCGCCGCGGCAGCGGCTCAGCGAGCGGGAGTTCAGCCGGTGCGTAGCGGAGGGAATGTTGCGGGCCGCGGGGGTCGCCCGGGCGCGGGGCGACGCGTGGCAGTGGGGACCGGGGACGGCCCCGCGCCCCTGCGCTCGCGGAATTGGTACGGGAAGGCCGGGCCGAACCGGTCGATATCCGGGACGGCCGCCGGACCCTACCGGGACGCTGGTACGTGTCGTCAGATGCGCTCGCCCTGCTTGAGCGGTTGCGGAAAGGAGCATGGCGTCCCCGCACCACCCTGCTCTCACCCTTCGATACCCTTATCAACGACCGCGAGAGGACGGAAGAGCTCTTCGGGTTTCACTTCCGCCTGGAGATCTACGTGCCGAAGGAGAAGCGGCAGTACGGCTACTTCGTCATGCCGATCCTCCACGAAGACCGCCTCATCGGTCGGGTCTCACCGGCCATGCAGCGTGATCAAGGCCGCCTCGCCGTCGAGGCCATCTACGCCGAGCCGGACGCCCCCAGAGACCCCGCCACAGGACGGGCGGTGGCGGAGGCGATCGAAGAACTAGCAGCCTTTCTCGGCGCGCACGAAATCACCTACGGTCGGACGCTTCCTTCGGCGTGGAAGTCGATGGCGTGACAGCAGATTCCGGCGGCTAGCTCGTTGCGGTCCAATCCCACTCGTTGAACGGCATCACAGGAGGTGCTCAAATGGATCCTAGGAGCAACGCCCCCGTGGTACCGGGGACCACCGGTCTGAATGCACTCCTTTGGTTCATCCAGGTCTTTCTTGCTATTCAATTCCTCATCCACGGCTGGATCTTTATCAGCCCGCCGGCCGTCATGGCTGAAGCGATGGCGGGGATGGGATTGAGCCCGGGGTTCCGGCAGTTCATCGGCTTTGCCGAGGTCCTGGCATCTATTGGCCTAGTACTGCCCGGATTGACGCGTATTCTCCCGTGGCTGACTCCGCTCGCCGCACTTGGGCTGGTGATCGTGATGGCCAGCGCGACGATCTTTCACATCAGCCGCAACGAGGTACCGAGCGCGAGCTCCACGGCTAATCTGCTTGTACTGGTCGCGGTCACGGCTTACCTACGCTGGAAAGTCGTGCCGATCCGAAGCCGAGCACCCAATGAGGCAGCATAAG
>JBOGSE010000083.1:0-1566 GCA_050694895.1 bacterium
GTTCAGATCACGCACGTCATGAGCTGTATGATCCTGCGCTGTCTTCTGCCGCGCCAATTGGATTCACCTCACGAGTTTGTTGGCTCAACTACCATAACGTAACTCGGATGCCCCGGCAAGGCCGCTCACGCGACCCCTGCACACCGTCTATCGCGCGACCGATCATTGACGAAAGGAGGGCTGCCGCTCGTTGTGACAGGCCCATCTACCACCGATCCCGGTTCGGCTGGGCCGCAGCGGCCGCGGCTCCTCGACCGTGTGCGGGACGCGGTCCGCGCACGCCATTACAGCCGCCGTACGGAGGAGGCGTACATCGCGTGGATCCGCCGATACATCCTGTTTCATGGTAAGCGCCATCCTGCAGAGATGGCAGCATCTGAGATCACGCAATTCCTCACGTCGCTGGCCGTTCAGCGAAAGGTGGCTGCCGCCACCCAGAATCAGGCGTTGAGCGCGCTGCTGTTTCTGTACCGCGAGGTGCTCGATCAGGAGGTCCCGTGGCTCGACGGCATCGTGCACGCGAAGCGCCCCCGGCGGCTGCCCGTCGTCTTGACCCGCGATGAAATTCGGGCCGTGCTCAGTCAGCTCAGTGGTGTGCCGCGACTGATGGCGTTGCTCCTGTATGGGGCGGGGCTCCGCGTGCTCGAGTGCGCCCGGTTACGCGTGAAGGACATCGACTTCACGTCGAACCAGATCATGGTGCGGGCGGGCAAGGGTGACAGGGACCGCGTGACAATGCTGCCTGCCGCGGTCAAAGCCGACCTCGCGCGGCGCCTCGAGGTTGTGAGGCGGCAATATGAGCGGGATCTCAAGCACGGTGCCGGCTGGGTTGAGCTCCCGTACGCGTTGACACGAAAGTACCCGAACGCAGGCCGGGAGTGGGGGATGGCAGTGGGTCTTCCCGGCCACGCGGGTCTACGTGGACCGCGTCACCGGCCAGCGGCGCCGGCACCACCTGCATGAGACCGTGCTCCAGCGGACCGTCAGGGGGGCCGTTCGGAGGGCCGGTATTGCCAAGCACGCGACGTGCCACACCTTCCGCCACTCGTTTGCGACCCACCTGCTCGACGATGGACACGACATCCGCACGGTCCAGGAGCTGCTGGGGCACCGGGACGTGAGCACGACCATGATCTACACCCATGTGCTGAACCGCGGCCCCGGGGCGGTCCGCAGCCCGGCCGATCGATTGGACAGGTCATAGGAGGTGTGGACGAGTGGCAAGGGGGCGACGGCCGGGGAGGGTTCCCATGATTGCGGCGGCACACCGGGCGCCCGATAATGGGGGCCTAAGGAGGGCCGGCTGGCTGGAGGGGCCGTCGGCGGACCGGCACGCAGCGAATTAGGCAGGTCTGCCTATCACAACGGCCGGAGGCGTATCGCAATGGCGCAAGCTCAACAGGAGCGGAGTGAATGGGGCACGACGATTCTCACCCCGACAGGTGTTAGATCCTATGAAGGAGTGAAGAGAGGAAGAGCGGGCCGATGCTGGTAAGCTCCTTTGACCCTTGCTCGGCGAAAGAAGGGAGAGAGGAGCAGATGATGACCAGAGCGACCCGCCGTAAC
>JBOGSE010000084.1:0-11649 GCA_050694895.1 bacterium
ATCTTCCGGCTGCACATCTGGGTTGGGAGCGATGATCGGAGGCCGAGACGGAGGCGGAGCCGCTGAGGGAGCCGTTGCCACTGGTTGCGGAGAAGATGGGGCTCGCGGTGTCACGGGCGAGGCCAGAACTGCTGGGAGTGGGGTTGCCTCTGGCTGCGGAGAGGATTGGGCCTGCGGCATTACGAGCGGTGGCGGTGGCGGCGGCGTTGCTAGGCCGGATGGCTCACCTAGCGACGCCCGGGGTGGCGATGGCGACACCAGTGGTGTAGTCGACGGCGACTCCTGCCACGCGGCCACCCATGCGATCGCGGGCGAATCATGCGCAACACGAAGGCCAGGGGTCCCCAGCACCGCCGGGTCGTAGCGGATCACAACGGTACCGAGGCTGCGAAAGCTGATGCCGGGATCGTTGCTGAGCATCGCTCCGACCGTGTCGACGCGTGTTCTCTCCCGCAGGATAATCCCACCATTGACATAGGCCACGCCGTGATTGCGCAGCCGAGCGTCAGGCATGAGGAAGAGCGCACCATTGTCCATCACAACGATCCCGGGGAGCGTGCGCGTGGCCGCAGAGTGCGTGACCTCAAGCGTGGCGCCCTGTCTGAGTTGGAGCGTGCCCTCGGTCAGCAGCGCGCCTTCTGAGATGTACAGCCGCTGGCGCTCGACCAGGGTGACCCTTCCGCGCACGTAGATCACCCCCACGAGTCGAGGGGTCGATACCCTGTTCCGCAGATATCGCTGCAGCCTCGCGAATTGCCGCTCGGAGTAGAGGCTGTCCCGCTTGCGGACGAGGTCCGCATCTCCCACATACTTGCCCGCAGCCTGGTTCAGGTCCGCATTGCTGGTATTGCCGCTCGCCTCCTTCTGGAAGAAGGCCCGATCGACTTCTGGCGCTCTCGGTGGTACAGCGGTTCGCAATACCGTCTCTTCCAGACGCACACCCATGACACGCAGCTGCTGGATGTCGACCGGGTCACCCTGGCCGAGCGTCAGGTCCACGCCGCGGGGAAGCAGCAACTGGGCTGGCGCGAGGTCTGGACGCCTCGTCGCACTGCGGGCGCTGCCGGGGGCGTCCGCTGGCCCGGAGCCGACGTCAAACGCTACGGAAGGATTATTGATCCAGACGTCGCTTCCAACGAACCAGATCCCGCGGCCTGCGGCGATATGAACCCATGGTCGGGTTGCTGCGGTCATCCAGTATGGGACGATGACCACGGCCGCCGGCTGGATCTCGAGGCGCACGAAGCCTGCCCCATGCAGCGCCGCCAGCAATGCGGGCGAGGCGAGATAGACGCGCGCCCGCAGTCGCCGCGTGACCCCCGCGACCTCGCCGACGCTGGTCACGAGGATTGCCCCGCCCGCCTCATCCGTCAGCGAGAGGGAGAAGCGACCTTGAAGCGCGCCCACCCCGAAGGCCTCGACATGCGCCGTAGCCCGCCAGGCCCGACCCGGTGTGCCATCGGGGGCGACCGATTCCAGAATGGACAGGGCACGATGCACTCCGGCCTCGGCCATGGCCAGTGCCGCTGTTGATCGGAAGCGGGCGCCCGCGCGTGTCTGCTGCTGGTTCATGAACCAGATGAGCGACGCGGACGAGCTTGTGATGATCAGAAGGGCAAGGAGGACGGCAAGCAAGGCCATGCCCCTGGTGTTCCTGTCCATTGCATTCCTCCGACTCTGCAGGGCCTACGCCACAGGCCGCCCAACTACCTGCATCATGCCGCGGATGCCCTGCGCCGTTCATGGCTGAGCTGCCTGTCGGGACGGTCACCTTCTTCTTCACGGACATCGAGGCGTCTACGCGTCTGCTCCAGCACGTGGGGGACGTGACCGGGGCGCAGGTCTTCGCTGACCACCGGCGGCTGCTACGTGATGCGTTTCAGGCCGGAGGCGGGTACGAGTACCAGGACCAGGGCGAAAGCTTCCTCATCGTCTTCCAGAATGCGAAAGACGCCGTCCGCTCCGCCGCTGCCGCCCAGCAGGCGATCGCGACCCACCCCTGGCCCGAGGGCACAATGCTGCGGGTGCGGATGGGCCTGCACACCGGGGAGCCGGTCGTCGCTGCGGATGGCTACGTCGGTCTGGACGTCCATCGCGCAGCGCGCATCTGCGCCGCGGGGTATGGCGGGCAGATTCTGATTTCCAAGACGACCTGGGCGCTGATCCGGGACGATCTCCCCGACAGCGTGGTGCTGAAAGACCTGGGTGAGCACCGGCTCAAAGACCTCGCCCGCCCGGAACGTATCTACCAGGTCATCATCCCGGGCCTGCCCGCTGACTTCCCGCCTCTCAAGTCCCTCGACCTCCTCACCAACAACCTGCCATCCCTCCAGCTCACCAGCTTCATCGGACGCGAGCGGGAGATGACGGAGATCAAATTGCTGCTCTCTACGGCCCGCCTGGTGACGCTGCAGGGTCCGGGCGGGACAGGCAAAACGCGTATCGCCCTTCACGCCGCCGCCGATCTCATTGAGCATTTTCCAGACGGTGTCTGGCTGGCAGAACTGGCTCCCCTCTCTGATCCGGCCCTCCTTCCCCAAACTGTTGCCACGGTCTTCAGCGTCCGTGAGCAACCAGGCCGCGCGTTCATAGACAGCCTCGTGGACTACCTGCGAGCAAAGGAACTTCTTCTGGTGCTCGATAACTGCGAGCACCTGGTGGAATCCTCCGCGCACCTGGCTCACGGCCTGCTGCTCGGCTGTCCGAAGCTGCGGATCCTGGCGACCAGTCGAGAAATTCTCAGCACTGCGGGCGAGGTGGTGTACCGCGTTCCGCCGCTTGCGCGCCCCGACCCACGGCGCGTGCTTTCCCTCGAGGGACTCACCCAGTTCGACGCCGCCCGCCTGTTCATGGAACGGGCTGTCCTGAGCAAACCGTCATTTGTGGTGACGGATACGAACGCGCCCGCAGTGGCGCAAGTGTGCCATCGGCTGGACGGCATTCCGCTCGCGATCGAACTCGCGGCGGCACGCGTCAAAGTGCTTTCGGTGGAGCAAATCGCCCAGCGACTCGATGATCGCTTCCGCCTCCTCACGGGGGGACAGCGGGCGGCGCTGCCCCATCACCAAACGCTGCAGGCGACGGTCGAGTGGAGCTATGATCTCCTGTCCGAACAGGAGCGGTTGCTGTTCCGGCGGCTCTCGGTCTTTGCGGGAGGGTTCACGCTGGAGGCGGCTGAGGCGGTGTGCGCGGGCGAGGGAATCGGCGAGTTCGACGTCCTTGATCTCCTTGCGCGTCTGATAGACAAATCCCTGGCCCTCACCGAAGAGTTGCACGGCGACATCCGGTACCGGCTGCTCGAAACCATCCGACACTACAGCCGAGAGCGGCTCGAGGAGTCGGGAGAGGCCGATCTGGTGCGGCGGCGGCACCTGGAATGGCACATGGGCCTGGCGGAGCAGGCGGAGCCTGAGCTCCGGGGGTTCAACCAAATCGCGTGGTTGGATCGGTTGGAGATCGATCATGATGACCTGCGTGCCGCCCTGGAGTGGAGCAAGACAGTGAACGCGAGCGGCGAGATGGGGTTGCGGCTGGCTGGAGCCCTGTATCGCTTCTGGGGGCTGCGGGGGTATCTCAGCGAGGGCCGCCACTGGCTCGACACTCTTCTGGCTATCAGCAACGGCGGGCCGCAGCCGCGGATCAAGGCGCTTCATGGCGCTGGAGTGCTGGCCTACTATCAGGGCGACTACAAGCGGGCAACGACGCTGTGCGAGGAGGCACTGGCGCTGAGCAAGGGGCTGGGGGACGAACGCGCCGTCGCGGCGACGCTGACCATTCTGGGAAACGTGGCAAGGAACAGAGGCGAGTACGCCCGGGCCGCACAGTTGTACGAGGAGAGCCTGGTCCTGTGTCAGCACGTCGGAGACAAGTGGGGACTCGCCAACACGATGTCACACTTCGGGAACGTGGTTCGAAGTCAGGGCAACTACCCTCGCGCGAAAGGGCTGCTCGAGGAGAGCCTGGCCCTGTGGAGGGAAGTCGGGGACAAATGGGGACTCGCCACCTGCCTGTCCCATCTAGGCACGGTAATGGGCAATCAAGGCGATTACGACCGAGCCATCGATCTGCATGAGGAAAGTCTGGCGTTGCGCAGGGAACTGCGGGACAAGGTCAACGTGGGCGCTTCCTTGATGAGCCTTGGAGCGGTCGCGCTGAATCGAGCAGACTACGAGCGCGCGCAGGAGTTGTTTGAGGAGACTCTGTCGCTGCGCCGGGAACTCGGCGACAAGCCGAGCGTCGCAGGATCGCTCGGCAATCTGGGGATCGTCGCCTATTATCTGGGCGACTACGACAGAGCGGCCGGGCTGCTCGAGGAAAGCCTGACCCTGTGGCGGGAACTAGGCGCTGAGCCGGGCGTAGCGACCGCCCTCAACGTTCTTGGGCGCGTGGTTCATGCGCAAGGAGACCAAGAGAGGGCAGGTGGGCTGTTCAGAGAGAGCCTCACGCTATATGCGAAACACGGGGACAAGCGCGGCATCGCATGGGCACTAGAGGGATTGGCAAGGGTGGCCGGTGCCAGCGGCCACCCCGAGAGGGCGGCGCGCCTGTTTGGGGCGGCGCACGCCCTGCGTGAGGCCATCGGAGATCCTCTCCCGCCCCGAGACCGCGGCGACTACGAGCGGGGGGTCAATGCCGTCCGCGCGCTGCTGGATGAGCAGCGCTTCACCGCTGCGTGGGCTCAGGGGCGGGAGATGCCCCTGGATCAGGCCGTTGAGCAAGGCCTGGCGCCCGACGGATGATGCATCAGGCTGCGGTAGAAAAAGGTGAAGGGGCCGGTCCCCGCGGCCCCCTCACGATATGCCTGAACGCTGATCCCTAACACTCGATGCAATCGTCCAGCGGCGGGAATGAGGGCGCACAGTCCGCTTCGCAGTTGATCGCGTTCGTTCCCTCGAACTCCGGCGTCTCGCAGCAGCCCCTGACCGTGATGGTCGGACTCGAGTTCAGATTCATCCGGCCCGTGAAGAAGTGACACACCAGATCTTTGGCACCATCGCCGTTAATGTCTCTCTCGATGTTACAGGAGTGCAGGGAATGTTCGAACCCGGTCGCGCCGGCGGTCGGGGTCGACGGCACAAGGCCAGCAGGAACTGGAAGATTGCGGTCTCGACACGACGGTGACGAGGGGAAGGGATTCGGCGGCGCGGTGCACTTCACCACGACCTTCTCCGGGGCGAGCCACGTCGGGGCCAAAGGACCCGTACCATCCGGGTCCTCCGAGCAGATGGCGATCTCGATGACCCCTTCGCTTCCCGGATTGACTTGATTCCGGGGGTTCCCCGGCTTGACGTCTATCTGAACGGCACCGAAGGTCGTTACAAAGACCCCAGGCGTCGGAACAAGACACTGTGAATTGGCCCTGGGCACGGGAGCCTGCGCGGATACCGCACCACCCTGCACGAGAGTGAGGGCCAGGATGCCCACAAGGACGATAGAGAATAGCCGTCCACCAGGTCCGATACGTATCCTCATAATCACCCCTCCTTCATGAACTGGTTTCCTAGCCATGCTGGCACAGCGACCGGGGGGGGTGATGGTATAGAAGTGAAGAGAAAGAATGACCCCGCCCGCGCCGGCGGTCGGAGTCGACGGCAGAAGGCCTAATTCCTTAGATTTCTACGCCTGTTTCCTCGCCCAGGCCCCCCATTCCTCCTTCATGCGCACAGTACCACAGGGGCAGGCTACTCGCCGACAACCGGTGGAGGTGCCGCGGGCGGGGGCACCGGCGGGCGCGTGACGGCGGGCGCGCCGCTGCCGCGGAAGATCGAGATCGCCTGGATCAGCGTGCCGCCCTCGGCGTAGATCACGCGGAACCCGATCCCCGCGCCGCGATAGACGAGCCAGTCGGCCCGCGTCCGCGCGAAGTTGCTGGGGACCGTCAGATCGGGCTGACCATGGATCCACCAGATGCGCGATCCGTCGAGGCCCACCGTGATGCCATCCGCGGTCTGATAGGCCACGCCGCAGTTGGTCTCCAGCCGGCTGGCGCGACCATCGGCGTACGCCACGGCGATGTCGCACGGAAGCGACTCGGCCAGGACCCTGACCTGAGGAACGGTCATCCCGATCCTCACCGGCCCGATGGCCTGGCCTGGAAGGATCATACCGACGTTGGGAGCCGGTGCGGCACTCCCGGCCTGCGCCGCGAGGAGCAAAGCGGCACACGCGCACACGTACGCGAAGCGTCGCGCGATCACAAGCGGTCGGGCCGGCCTCAACGCGATCCTCAACCACGTCCTCCGGTGCGCCAATTAGGCGACCGGCACGGAGTTCCTGCTACCTGGGCTGGGTGATCGCGCGGAGGCGCTCGAGGATCGGTCCCAGCCGCTCGATCTCGCGACTGTATCCCTGAAGGTCGCCGGCGCGCAGCCGTTCTTGCGCGCCGCGGTAGATCGCAAGCGCCTCCTCAGCCAGCGCCCGTGCCGCGGCATCCGCCGGTGCAGACCCGCCCGGTGGGGCCGGGCCGGCCGGCGCAGCAGGCGCGGGCGGTCGTCCCCCAAAGAGCCCGGCGAGTGCCTCATCGAGCGTCGGTGCCATGACGATGCGCGGACCGCTGGCGACAATGACCCGCTTGAGCTCGGGGAGCTGGCTGCGCTCGGCCTGAAGGAACAGGGGCTCGACGTACAGCAGGCCGTCCTCGATAGGGATCACCAACAGGTTGCCCCGGATGACCTGAGAGCCCTGCTGATTCCACAGCGTCAACTGTTGTGAAATGAGCGGGTCTTGATCGATCCGCGACTCGACCTGCATCGGCCCAAAGACGATGCGCGCTTTCGGAAACCGGTAGACGATGAGCTCGCCGTAATGCGCCGGATCGTTGCGGGCCGCCATCCACGCGATCATGTTGTCGCGGCCCGCGGCCGCCAGCGGCAGCATCAAGATAAACTCCGGCGCGGAGCCTTCGGCCAGGCGCAGCGTGACATAGTAGGGCTCGACCCGCACCTTTTCGTTGCCAAAGACCTCGTTGGGCACCGCCCAGACATCCTCGCGATTGTAGAACACCTGCGGATCGCGCATGTGGAACGTGGCATAGACCTGGGCCTGGAGCTCGAACAGGTCGACCGGATACCGCAAGTGCGCGGCAATCGACGGCGGCATCTGGCTGGCCGGCCGGAAGAGCTCGGGGAAGATCGCCGTCAGTGTGCGGATGATAGGCTCTTGTGGGGTCATCGTGTAGAAGGTCACGCGGCCGTCGTAAGCGTCGACGACCGCTTTCACGCTGTTGCGCATGTAGTTGACATCGCCGTAGCGCGCCGCGTACGGATATCGGTCTGTCACAGTGAAGGCGTCGACGATCCAGACCAGGCGCCCATCGGCGAGCACCAGGTATGGATCGCGGTCGTACCGGAGAAACGGTGCGATGCGGGTCAGGCGGGTGGAGATCTGCCGGGCGAAGAGCAGCCGTGAATCGGAGTGGATGTCTCTCGACAAGAGGAGCCGTGCATCGCCGAACCGGTAGGCCAGCGCGAGGCGCGGGAGATAGCGCAGCCGGATGCCGCCGCGGCCCTGGTACCGGGTGTAGACGTTCTCGTCGCCGCGCGGGAAGTCGAGCTCACGCACGTTCGTGTTGACCACGACGTAGTTCGTCGTGAGCTCACCGTAGTAGATCTCGGGACGGCGGATCGACAGACCCGCGATCGCCTCGGGCGGGATGTCCTTGATGAAGAACTCGGGCATCCCCTCCTCGGAGACCCGGTTGACCGGCGTCATCACCAAGCCGTAGCCGTGGGTGTAGACCAGGTGCTCGTTGATCCAGGTCCGGGCCTGCGCCGGCAACCGGCTCGTGGTCAGCTCGCGCGCGCTCAGCATCACCTGGCGCTCACCGCCGCCGATGGCGTAGCGGTCGATGTCGACATCGGAGAACGTATAGTACGGCCGCAGCGTCTGCAGCTGGCCGTACGCGCGCAGCAGCGGACGGTAGTCCCACAACCGGACGTTGTCGATCGTCGCCCGATTTCGCGCGATCGCCGCCGCATCCAGCGGCGCGGGTGGAAACTCTCGCTCGCGGACCCGCTCCAGGCCGAATCCGCGCAGGGTGCCGGCGATCGCATTCGCAATGAATGGCGTCTCGGCCGTCAGCTCGTTCGGGTTCACCCTGAAGGTCTGGACGAGCCCCGGATACACGATGAGGCCCACTACCCAGGCCACGACGATCAACGCCACCGGCACGAGCGCGAGTCGCACCGTGCGGAACCACGCATTGGCCAGCACGATGACGCCGAAGATGGCGAACAGGACCGTCAGGATGCGCAGCACCGGCAGGACCGCGTGCACGTCCGTGAACGACGCCCCAAACGCGGCACCCCGTGTGGAGTACAGCAGGTCAAAGGCGTCCAGCCAAAATCCCCAGGCCCGGATCAGCAGGAGCGCGCCGATGAGCAGCGACACGTGTCCGCGCACCGCCGACGGCACGAGGGAAATCCCCCGCATCAGCATCCGGCCGTAGATCGCGCCGTATCCTGCCAGCACGGCCGCGGTGATCAGGAGCAGCCAGCTGAACAGCCCATCGGCCACCATCCGGTACACGGGGAGCCGGAAGACGTAAAAGGCCACGTCCCGCCCAAAGAGGGGATCGGCCTGCCCGAACGGCGTGGCGTGCACGAACTGCTGAAAGGCCACCCATTCGCGTGACGCGTTCAATCCTATGATGAGGGCGAGCCCCGAGGCGGCCCACCCCGCCCACCCCAGCGCGCTCCACCATGCCCGCCGCAGTGGCCGGAAGCGGCCACCGCGTCCCGACATCTCGATGACCTCGAGCCGGCTCGCGCGCGCGACCGGCCGCAGGTTCACGACCGCGAGAAGCCAGAGTACTCCGCCCACGACTGCCGTCACGGCAAGGCGTGACAGAAACGGCACCCAGAATACGCGCAGGTACCCGACCTCCCCAAACCACAGCCAGTCGGTGTACCAGCGGGCGGTTGTTGGCCCCACGATGAGTAGCAGGATGATCGCGGTCCACAACAGGATCCTCAATCGCATGGCGCACCCGTCTGCATTCCCAGGTCGTTTGACGCCGCCGAGTCCCGGGGCTAGAATTTTCTCGGCGCGCACGCGGTAGACTGCGCCGCCGTCAGGTGGACTTCGCGATGGACGATGAGATTACCCGCGAGAAAGTCGTCGAAGTGCTCAAGACCGTCTTCGACCCGGAGATCCCGGTCAATGTCTGGGACCTCGGGCTCATCTATGGCTTGCAGGTGGTCGGCGATGACGTCAAGATCTCGATGACGCTCACCGCACCGGGATGTCCCGTCGGGCCCCAGATCGCCGGCGAGATCCAGAACAAGCTCGAAGCGATTGGGGTAGAATCGGCTTCGGTCGACTTTGTCTGGTCCCCGCCCTGGACGACCGAGAAGGTCTCACCGGACGGCAAACTGCAGCTTCAGATGATGGGGATTCCCGTCTGATGTCCAGACAGCAGCGCCGGTCGCAGGCCCGGGCCCGTCGGCAACCGAGGCGGAGCACGCTCACCCCCTGGCTCATCGGCGGGGGCGTCGTCGCTGGCATCGTCGGCCTCTTCCTCTATCTCGGCGCTCAGCCGCTGACCCCCAAGGTTGGCGACCACTGGCACACCGGCTTCAAAGTCATCATCTGCGGCGAGCAGACGCCGCCATTGCCGGCCTCCGCGGGCGACATCCACACGCACGGCGACTCCGTCATCCACATCCATCCCAACCGGCCCGACACCGCCGGCCGGAACGCGACGCTGGGGACGTTCCTGCGGTCGACGACGCTGCGAGTGACGCAGCGTTCAATCGAGATTGCGGGGAAGGCTTACAATGACGGCGACGCGTGCGCCGACGGGCGGGCCGGGCGCGTCTCGGTGCTCGTCAACGGCAAGGCCAGACCGGACTTCGAATCGTACGTGCCCCAGGACCGCGATCAGATCGAGTTTCGCTTCGGACCGTGAGACGTTGGTGGATCCCGCTGATCATGATCGGGATCGCAGCATGCGGCCGGGGCAACGCACTGCGGGATCTTCCTTACGCTCCCGGCGCCATCGTGGTCGGAGAGACCTCGTTCGTGGGCGAGATGTTCGGGTTTCCCCGGTCGGCATGGGAGCAGGTTGAGCTCCGGGTCGAGCGGCCATACGAGCAGGTCCGCGATTTCTACGCGAAGATCGCCATCAGCGGATGGACCTCGACATTCGAGAGTGAATCGACAAAGGGCGCCGGCCGAGTCTTCAATCGCTTCCTGACCGACGCTCACAGACGCCAGTTCTATGTGATCACCGTGGAGGACCGGCCGTCCTCCCGGGACACGAGCGTGCTGCTACGACGCGGTCTTGCCAAGTGACGGTCGCGATGCTACCCTGATGGCACCCAGCCGCTTTGAAAGTGGCTGACAAGAAAGGAGGTGAGGCCGACAATGAGTCAGATGACCCCGGCCCACCTGCGGAGGATGTCTAGCTAGCAGCCGCAGGAAATTCGTGCGGTGAGCGTCCTGGCTTGTGGGCCGGGGCGCTTTACTTTTAGGGGAGGCGTCCCTTGCCACAGCCTTCCTACCTCTCTGGCTTACAGTTCGCCTGCGAAAACCTGTCAAGTGTTTTCTTCGGTCTGGACCGAGTCCACGACCTCCGCGCGTGTAACCCATTTCACACCGCGAGCGTGACCATCTGAATTGGCTCCCGGGCGCGAGTACGGCAATATCGAGCCATGGATCCTGAGGGGGTGACTAAATTGGATGTCGCACATCCCGCCATCGAGCGGATGCGGGAGAGGTCCCGCTGGACGCCAGTCGCCGCGGGAGCAGACCACGTCTCGCTGCGGACGCGCATTGCTGCTCTCTACCGGCTCTTCGTCCGGGCCAAAGAGATCAGTCTGGACATGGAACGCACTCCGCCAGGACGGCAAGGTGACGCCGCCCGGCGGGCCTGGTGGCCCGACGGCGTGGATACGGACCCGTAGCGCTGACCGGGCACGCATTTCAGATCAATCAATCGAGAGGACGGTGATCCATCGTGCTGCACGAGCCGAAGTGGACGCGGGTTCTGGCTGGTGTCGTTGCCTTGATGCTCGCACTCGGCCTGACCGCGGCCGTGCAGGCCCAACAGGCACGCAAGACGATCATGGTAGTGGATTTCGAGGATACCGTGCAGGGCTGGTCCATGACCCGTGACGTGGTGACGAGCCGCGTTGTTGGGCATCTTCGAGACGATCAGAATCTCCGCATGATCCCGCGAGACCGCGTACGAGAAACCCTGCGCGAAGCGAAACTGGACACCTCCGGCTATCCCGATCGAGAAGACCTTCTCAAAGTCGCAAAGGCACTTGAGGCTGACTACGTCCTCATGGGCCAGGTGGCGGCGTTCGACCAGCAGATGTCTGGGCTTGCGGTAGGATTTTTCTCGGTTCAAACGCAGACGGCTACCGTTCGGCTCCGAGGAAGAATTCTCGATGTCGCCGCCGGGCAGGTCGTTGCCTCGCCGGAAGTCGAGGTCAAGAAGCAGCAGAGTGGCGGGTCTGCCTGGTTCGGGGATTGGTGGACACACGTGAGTGTGAACAACTTCGACAGCCAGCTCATCGGCAAAGCGACCCTGGAAGCCGTCGATCAGCTCGTCGTCAAGGTAAAGCCACACCTGAAGTAATGGACGAATAGGAGGTCGTGACATGGAAAAGGCGATGGTACTGACGATCGGAGCCTTCGATGCCC
>JBOGSE010000085.1:0-1597 GCA_050694895.1 bacterium
GCCTTCGAGACGCTGCGCTCTCGGCCCCACGGTCACGTTGCCGCGGTGCTGGGCAGCCTGCGCCGTGTGGGTCTGGAGGGTCTGATCGGCTCCAAGCGCAGCCGCGAGCGTGACCTGGTTGTGGCGATGATGGTCGCCCGCATCATCGAGCCCCGATCCAAGCTCGCCACGGCACGCGGGCTTGGTTCCGAGACCCTGCACAGTTCCCTGGGCGAGGTTCTGGGGGTCGACAACGCCGACGAGGACGAGTTGTACGAGGCGATGGACTGGCTGCGGTCTCGTCAGAGTCGCATCGAGGACAAGCTCGCCGCCCGGCACTTGTCGGAAGGCACTCTGACTCTCTATGACGTCACGTCCACCTACTTCGAGGGACGCCACTGCCCCCTGGCGCGACTCGGCCACTCCCGCGACGGCAAGAAGGACAAGCTGCAGATCGTCTTCGGGCTGTTGACCGATGCGGAAGGGTGTCCCGTGGCCGTGGAGGTGTTTGAGGGCAACACGGGGGACCCCGCCACCGTGGCGCCTCAGGTGCGCAAGCTGCGCGAGCGCTTTGGCCTCAGGCGCCTGGTGATGGTGGGTGACCGAGGCCTGATCACCAGCGCGCGGATCAGGGAGGACCTCAAGACCACGCCGGGCATCGAGTGGATCACGGCGTTGCGGGCGCCGGCCATCCGTAAGCTGGTGGATGACGGAGTCTTGCAACTCGGGTTGTTTGACGAGAGGGACTTGGCGGAGATCACCTCGCCGGAGTATCCCGGCGAGCGGCTGATCGTGTGCAACAACCCCCTGCTGACCGAGGAGCGCCGGCGCAAGCGCGAGGATCTGCTGGCGGCCACCGAGCGGGAGTTGAGCCAGGTCGTTGCGGCCACCACGCGCCTCAAGAAGCGTCTCAAGGGCCAAGACAAGATCGGGCTGCGTGTGGGCAAGGTGCTGGGACGCTTCAAGATGGGCAAGCACTTCCACATCCAGATCACCGACACCGGCTTCCACTACGAGCGGGACCACGCGAGCATTCACCAGGAGGCGGCCCTTGACGGCATCTATGTCATCCGCACCAGCGTCTCGGCTGAGACGCTGAGCAGCGAGGACACCGTGCGTTCCTACAAACAGCTCGCCGCCGTCGAGCGCGCGTTCCGCGCTTTGAAGAGTGTCGACCTCAAGGTGCGGCCTATCCATCATCGCAAGGCCGACCGCGTCCGGGCACACGTGCTGTTGTGCATGCTGGCCTACTACGTCGAATGGCACATGCGCCGGCTACTGGCGCCGATCCTGTTTGACGACCACGACAAGGAGGCAGCCGACACGCAGCGTCGCTCCATCGTGGCTCCGGCCCGGCGATCGCCGCGGGCTGAGTCCAAGGCCCGCTCCCAGCGCACCGAAGAGGGAGGACCTGTTGAGAGCTTTCAGTCGCTGCTGGGCAACCTGGCAACCATCGTGAAGAACACGAACCGCCCGAGGGCCAGCGAAGGTCCAGAGTTCGAGGTCATCACGACGCCCACGCCCCACCAGCAGCGGGCGCTGGATCTGCTCGGCGTGTCACACCGACTGTCGTAGGGTGTACCCAGTAGGAGGAACCCCGGCCCAAGCCGATCCGCCC
>JBOGSE010000086.1:0-2012 GCA_050694895.1 bacterium
GCGCAGCCTGCGGTACGCACCGTCCTTATCGGACAGTGACCGTTCGATGTCCTCGCGGCTGACCGCCTCGGTGGAGGTGTTCAGGCCCTCCGCGCCCCACACGTCGACATTTCGGCGCACCTCGGACTCGGCGATCGTCAACCGCTTGCGCGAGAACCCCCACAGCTTCTCCACCCGAAGTCCAGTTCGGTGCGGAACAGGTCGTAGCCGTCGATCACCTCGGGCGACTCCGGCGCGTCCGGCGCACCCGAGGCGGCGAAGAGCTCGTCGAAATCCCAGGCGTCCTCGCCCGCCGGGTCGGGGATCACCTCGTCCAGGTCGCGGCCCTTGGCCAGCGCGGCGCGGACATGCTCCTCCTCCGCGCTCGCCGAGTGCAGCTTCATCAGCGACGCGGCGTCGCCGAGCGCCTTGTGCGCGGCGTGTTCCTTGGCGAGCAGGCGGGCCAGCACACGGATGTCGCCGGAGAGCCGGTCATGGCCCGACGTCAGGGCCAGCGCGGTGATGCGCGGCGGCTCCACCTGGCCGTAGCGGTCGATGCGGCCGTTGCGCTGCTCGATGCGGATCAGGCTCCACGGCACGTCGAAGTGCACGAGGTGGTGGCAGTGGGGGTGCAGGTTCACGCCTTCGCTGGCCACATCACCGGTGATCAACACGCGAACTGGGACGTCGGCGCGTTTGAACTCGTCGACCACGGCGAGTTGGGCGTCGTCGCGCAGGCCGCCGTGCAGCATGCGGAAGGCGTCGGCGGGCATGCCCATGGCTTTCGGGAGCGCGGCCATCAGCCAGCGCAGTGTCGCCAGGCGCTCGGTGAACACGACCACGCGGGTGTGCGACCCCTTGCCGACACCGATGGCGTTGAGGTGTTCGACCAACGCGGTGAGCTTCGCGGAGTCCAACGCCTGCTCGGCGAGCACGCGCAGCCGGTCCAGCGCGGGCCGCTCGGTGGGGTCGGCGGACTTGCGGCGGTTGTCGACGGTCTCGATCAGGGCGTGCGGGGAGGACAGGAACGCCTTGACCAGCGTCCAGGGGAAAAGCCGGTTCTTCACCGGGCCGTACACCCAGGTCTCGGCCAGTTCGGCGAACACCGCCTCCTCGGCCGGGGACGAGTCCACGGCGATGACCTCGGGTTCGAGGCGTTCGGCCCACCGGTGGCCGACCTCGGCGGCCACGTCGGGGGAATGCCGGTGGCGGCGCACGAACAGCCGCTCGATGTCGGCGACGGTGTAGTCCTTGGGGTCGACGATCGCGGTCGGGTCCAGCAGCTTCACCAACTCGGCGAACGACTCGCTGCGGCCGTTGTGCGGGGTGGCGGAGGCCAGGATCAGCGCGTCGGTGTTGGGCGCGAGCACGCGGGCGAGCCGGTTGTTGTGGGTCTCGGCGTTGCTGAGGTTGTGCGACTCGTCGATGACCACGACATCCCAGCGGTGGCGTTCGAGGTGGGCGCGGTAGCGCGAGGTTGTCAAATTTTCTGTGTAAGCAGGGCGACTTCGTTTCCTTGTTGTGATCTTGCGTCTTGGCTACGTTCCGTGCTCGTCGGCTAGAGAGACAGTCGGTCTCCGAAGCGGGTCGCGAACGCGTTGAGCGCCCTGTTCCACCCGTACGTCCCGGTTCCTCGTTTCCCGGCGAATTGGCCCTCTCCGTCGATATGACGGCCGGTGATGTTGCGAATGCCGAGGTAGAGGAGCTTGACCGCCGCATCGGGAGACGGGAAATGCCCTCGTGTCTTGCTGATCTTACGCAATTGGTAATTCATGGACTCGATCGCATTTGTCGTGTAGATCACCTTCCTGATCGCGGGGTGGAACTCGAGAAACGGAATGAACTCCTCCCAGGACCGCTCCCAGGTCGAGATCAATCCGGAGTACTTCTGGCCCCAAGTGTGTTTGAGGTCGTTCAAGGCCTGCAGAGCGGCCGCTTCGTTGACAGCCTCGTAGATCGGCCGGAGAGACTTCATGACGGACTTGCGGTCATTCTGGGCGACGAAACGCATGGACGCTCGAATGAGGTGCACG
>JBOGSE010000087.1:0-5275 GCA_050694895.1 bacterium
ACCGCGCCTTGTCCAGCCCCGACCCGTAGATCTCGGCCTGAAACGGGATCCCGATCAACTCGCCGGTGTTCTTGTACGTGAAGCCATGGTACGGGCAGCGGAAGTGCGAGGCGTTCCCCAGGTCGGCGCGGCAGATTCGCATGCCGCGGTGCCGGCAGACATTGAGCAGCACGCGGATGCGACCGTCCTCGCCTCGCGCGACGATCACGGGGTGATCGCCCATGTGGCGCGTGACGTAGTCGCCGGGCGAGGGAATCTCGGATTCGTGGGCCACGAAGAGCCAGCATCGCGTGAAGAGCGCGTCCATCTCCAGGCGATAGATCTCGGGATCTGAAAAGATGAACGCGGGGATGTGACCCTGCTCTGGGTTCACCAGAGCAAGCTTGTTGTCGAGCGCCTCCCCGTGTCTAGTGCTGGACACCGCCATCCGACTCACCTCTGCCCGGGCCGGCCCCTCAGCCCATCCCCCACACGCGCGCGACCGCGAGTGCAAACACCTGGCTGGCCCTGACGACATTCTGCACTTCGACCCTCTCGTCGGGGACGCTTAAGAACTTCCCTGCGGGGCCGTACATGACACCGGGGATCCCAGCGGCAAACATGTGTGCCGAGTCCGCCCCCGCGTACTTCGTGGGCGCCAGCGCTCCCACGAGCGGTTCGCTCCCGACGATCTCGCGGTGCGCTGCTGCCATCGTCTTGACAATGGGGCTCTCGAGAGGCACCTCGAACGGTGGAAAGTAGATGTGCTCCTTCACCAGCTCGACTTGGACCCGAAGGTCCGGATCCTCAGCCCGCAGGCGCTCCAGCACCCGCTCGAGGTCGTTCACCACCGTCTGGGGGCTCTGTCCCGGCACGATGCGCAGATCGTACATCATCTCACAGTAGTCGGGCACCAGCGACGACCGCCAGGTGAGCACAGCCGGGGTCATGCCGCCGCGGATGACGCCCAGGTTCAGCCGGGGCAACCCGTCGTAATCCGGCTTCGGCGTAAACGTCATCCAGCCCCCTGGAGGGATAGTCTCGTAACTTGGCCCCAGCGCCTGGACGATCCTCATCGCCTTCTCGATGGCGTGATTCTTGCGGCCGGCCCGCGTCGTGTAGTGCCGCATCTCTCCATGCACGATGATCCGCACCTGCACAACACCGGCGTGCATCGTGACGACGCCCAACTCTGTGGGCTCGGCAAGCAGAAACATGTCCGCGCGAAGGCCGTCGGCCAGCGCGGCCCGCGTGCCGAGGCCGCCTTCCAATTCCCCGACGACGAACGCGATGGTGAGGTCGCCCTTTCGGGGAACGCCTGACTTCCGCACGGCTTCCATGGCCCCCAGCATGGCCGCGTCGCCTGCCTTCATATTGGCCGCGCCCAGGCCGTACAGCCAGCCGTCCTCTACGTCCCCGCAAAAGGGGTCACGTTTCCAGCCGTCGCAGACCATGTTGTGATCCATATGGCCGTTGAACAAAATCGACGGTCCTCCGTCGCTGCCCCGCAGGCGACCAAACACGTTCGGGCGACCGGGTGTCACCTCTTGCTGCCACACTTCGTCGAACCCCATGGCCTCCATGGTACGTGCTGCCCAATCCGCGACGTTTTTCTCCTCCTTACAGAAGCTCGGGATGCGGATCATCTCCTGAGCGAGCTGAATGATGCGGTCGGGCTCGACGCTGGCGACGACGGGACTGGCCACACGAGGCACTTCTCTCATCGCGCCACTGAAGCCTGTCGCACATCGATCAGACCCGCGGAGCTTGGGATGAATCGCACGCCCCTGACGTTCGATCGCCAGGCGACCGCTTCGCGCCGCTCGGTCAGGAAGAGCCAGGGCGCATCGTCCATGACGATCTCCTGCGCGCGTCCGTAGATCTGGGCACGTGCGTTGGCATCCACCGTCGCGGCACCACGATCGAGCAGGTCATCCACCTGCGCATTCTTGTAGAAGGCGAGGTTGTTCCCCCGCGGCGGCCACGACTGCGAATGCAGGACCGGACGCAGGCCGGTATCGGGATCGCCGGTACCCCATCCCGCCATGACCAGCTCGATACGTGACTCACCAGGGCCACGGCGCAACTCGGCCAGGTAGGCCGCGAACTCGAGCTCCTGCACGCGCACCTCAACGCCCACGCCTCTCAACGCCGAGGCGACCACCTGCGCCATCTCCGCGCCGCCGGGGAAACGGCCGACCGGCACCCAAAGGGTTGCCGCCATTCGCTGGCCGTCCTTGACGCGGACGCCCTCGGGACCCGGGCGCCATCCGGCTTCCTCGAGCAATTGTTTGGCCAGCGCCGGGTCGTATTGATACACTTTGACGCTCTTATGCGCCCGGTATGCGGATCCGATTGGCGAGTCGGCGACGCGCCCGACACCGAAGAGCACTTTCTCAATGATGGTCCTCTTGTCCACGAGATGATTGAGCGCGCGGCGGACCCTCACGTCGGCGAACTGCGGCCTGGTGGTGTTCAAGGCAATGTATGTCCACGACGTGGCGGGCCTCACCGCCACTTCGATCCCGCGCAGTCCGTTCAACCTAGCGATGTCGTGGATAGGTACCTGCGTGATCAGATCGACCTCGCCGGCTTCGAGCAGGTTGACGCGCGTCGACGTCGTCGGCATGGCGCGCACGATGAGGCGATCAACTTGGGGCGGCGCCCCCCAGTACTCTCTATTCGCCTCCAGGACCAGGTCGCCGTCCGGCGCCCAACTCACGAATTTGAACGGTCCGGTGCCTGTCGGAACGAAGTCCCTGGGGTCGCGCGCCCGCTGGACGGCGGTCGGGCTCATGATCACGCCGAGCCCGCTGTCGGCGATGTTGTTCAGAAGCGCCGCCAACGGCTGGTCACCGGACACTTCGACGGTGAAGTCGTCGACCTTGCGCGCGCCCTTGACCCCACTCCACGCGAATGTGCCCGCAAACAGCCGCAGTTGCGGATCGATCGCCCGCGTGACGTTGAAGACCACGGCGTCGGCGTTGAATGGGGAACCGTCGTGAAACCGGACGCCCTGGCGCAGCCTGAACGTCCAGGTGCGGCCGTCTGCTGACGCCGACCATTGCGTGGCAAGGCCGGGCACGATGTTGAGGCGCTCGTCGTGCTCCACCAGCCGGTCGAAGATATTGCGACCGACCGCCATTCCCGTTGCCAGCGCGAACGATGCGGACGGGTCGAGACGGTCAATGGCCACGTGCAGGGCCCACGTGAGCGACGCGGCGCGCCCGGCGGGGGCGGTGACCCCTTCGCGCCCGGGTCCGAGCAGCAGCGCGAGCACCACGCACAGCACGAGCAGACGGATCATCCTCAATCCCTCCTCAACCGCGGCTGGACTGCAGTCGCGGGTTCAGTGCATCCGCGAACGCGTCCCCGAACATGTTGACCGCAAGCACGGTGAGCAGAATGGCCAGTCCCGGCACCAGGGCAATATGGGGCGCCCGGCGCAGGAACTCCTGCCCCTGGCTCAACATGGCGCCCCATTCCGGCAACGCCGGGTCGCCGCCGAGCCCGAGAAAGCCGAGCCCGGCGACCGTAATGATCGTGGTTCCCAGACGCAGGACCGCGATGACAACAATCGGCGAGACGCACCCGGGGAGCACGTGCCGGATCGCGACCCGTGACGCTGTCGCGCCGAGCGCCCGCGCGGCGAACACGTACTCGTGCTCTCTCAAGGCGAGCGTTGATCCGCGCACCAGACGCGCGAACACCGGTGTAGACGCCAGTCCGACGGCGAGCACCAGGTTCCACTGGCCGGGTCCCAGGATGGCAATGGCCAGGATCGCCAGCAAGACCCCTGGAAACGACATCAGCACCTCGATGGCGGCCATGAACACGTTGTCCCAATATCCGCCGGCGTACCCTGAAATCAATCCGATCGGGACGCCCAGCATGAGGGAAACGGCGAGGGCTCCCAGGCCGCTGAACAACGAGGCCCTGGCGCCGGCGATGATTCGCGCGAGGAGGTCGCGGCCGAGTTGATCCGTCCCCAACATATGGCCGCCGCCTGGAGGCTGAAAGGCTTGCGGCAGGTTGGGCTCAAGCGGATCGTACGGTGTCAGGACAGGTCCGAAGATGGCTCCTCCAACGATCCCAAGAAGCAGAATCAGCCCCGAGAGACCGGCGCGGTCCCGTCGCAGGTGCTTCCACAAGCGCTGAACTGGCTCTGACGAGGCGTCGGTGTCTCTGATAACGCTCTCAACCATGGGCGTCCATTCAACGGATACGCGGGTCGAGCCATCCATATAGTACGTCGACCGCGGCATTGGCGGCGACATACGTCAGGGCGAAGACCAGCACAGCCCCCTGCACGACGGGATAGTCGCGATAGCCGATGGCCTGTACCAGATAGCGGCCCAACCCAGGCCACGCGAACACGGCCTCGGCGAACACCGAGGCACCGAGCATCGAGCCGAACTGGAGGCCGATGATTGTGACCGCCGGAATCAGCGCCGGCTTGAGCGCATGACGGAGGATCACCAGAGCTTCCGGCAGCCCCTTGGCGCGTGCCGTCCGCACATAGTCTTCGCCGAGAGTCTCCACTAGGCTCGCGCGCAGCAGCCGCGTAATATTCGCAATCGGGAAGACGCCGAGGCTGACCGCTGGGAGCAGCACGTGCTGCCAGGTCGTCGCCCCGGTCACGGGCAGCCAACCGAGGCTCACGGCCAGGTACAGTTGCAAGACGATCCCGACCAGAAAGGTCGGCGCCGAGACGCCGAGCAGGGCCACGATCACGCTCGTCTTGTCGATCCAGCTTCCGCGATGCAGGGCCGCCAGAATGCCCAGCGGCAGGCCCACCGCCACACTGAACAGCATGGCCGCCGCGGCCAGCAGGAGTGTCAGCGGATACCGGTGCATCAACTCCGCCAGCACCGGCTGCCCCGTGCGAATCGAGACACCCAGGTCGCCCGCAAGCGCACGCCTGAGGAAGATCGCGTACTGGGCCGTGATCGGCCGGTTCAACCCCAGGTCCTTCCGGATCTGCTCGATCGCTTCGCCGGTGGCCCGATCGCCGGCGAGTAGCAGGGCCGGATCGCCCGGGATCAGCCGGATGCTGATGAAGATAAGTGCGGAGACCGCCAGGAGCACCGGGATCGTCCTGAGGACGCGGCGCAGAACCACCTGGATCACGCTCGGCGGTCACCTGCTCGAGAACACGTGGCGGCCCGTCTACTGCGCAAACAGGTCCAGCAGCCGCTGCGTCTGGTGCGCTGCGGCCGGCCGAAGGAGCGGGAGCCGCACGCCCGCGTCGCGGTACTGCTGCACGCGCTTCTTGACCTCGTCGGGCGTTCCGCTC
>JBOGSE010000088.1:0-2804 GCA_050694895.1 bacterium
GGCCTCGAGGATGCCGTCGAGGAGCCGCGCCGTCGTGGTCTTGCCGTTCGTGCCGGAGATCAAGACAATCCCGCGCGATACCCGCCCGGCCAGGTCCGGGACGATGTGTGGGGCCAGTGCCATCGCCACGCGCCCCGGCAGCGTCGTGCCGCCGCCCAGCCGCATCGCCCGGCTTCCCAGCGCAACCAGGCGGCCGGCCGTAATGGCGGCCAGCCGTCGCATCCAACCGGATTGTGCGGCGTTCCCGCGGACGAAGCTAGAAGCGGCGGGCACCCAGGTAACGCGGCGCGTAATACCTGTGATTCATTGGGGTGATGGTCACCCGGCCGAATCCCGACGACGAATGAATGAACCGTCCGTCGCCCAGATAGATGCCGGCATGAGATGGACCGGGGTGCAACGTCTGGAAGAACACGATGTCTCCGGTCTGCAGCTGATCGGATGGCACCGGCGTCCCGGCGTCAAACATGTCGAAGGTCGTGCGCGGCAGTGAGACGCCCGTCAGCGCGAAGATATAGTAAAGCAATCCCGAGCAGTCGAACGCTTCCGGACTCGTCCCTCCCCAGCGATAGCGAACCCCGAGAAAACGCGTGGACAACTTCACAATAGTCGACGACCACGTCGCACCGCGTGAGGGGAGGATGGGCGTGCGCGGCCGCACCGCGGCGGCGGGCGCATCGGTCACCGCGGGTGGCGCAGGCTGCTGGACCTCGGGCGCTGCGGCAGGTGGTGCAGACGCAGCCGGCGGGTCATCCTTCGCGGTGGCCGGAGGCACCGGGGCGGGAGGAACGGCGGACGGAGCAGCGGGGCTGGGACCCGAAGGTCCGGGCACGCGCAACCGCTGGCCGATCGACAGAATCGCACCGGCCGACACCCCATTCATCGCCGCAAGACGCTCGGGCGTCATCCCGCGACGCCTGGCCAGTGTCCACAGCGTATCGCCTAAACGCACCTGATAGACGGCCGTCATGCTTCCCGTCGGTGCAGCCGGTGCCAGGGGGGCGCGCGGCGCCACGGCGGCGGCGCGGGACGCGGAGCGGGACGTGACCTTCGCTGGAACTGTGAGCCGCTGGCCGATCGACAGCGTTGCCTCGGTCGAGAGCCCGTTCATCCGTGCGAGCCGGTCAGCAGTGGTACCGTAGCGTCGCGCCAGCGTCCACAGCGAATCGCCCTGACGGATCTGATAACTCTCGGTAGCGGGTCTCTGGGTTTTTGCTGCCGCCGCCGGTGAGGCGACGGACAGGATGACAATAAGAATGAGAACGGCCGGGATCACAACATGAAGCCGCACGATCGCCTCCTGAACTGTATCTCCGGCCTACTGGGTAGTCTAAGCGGATATTCCCATTCGTCCGGCAAAACAAGACTCCTCATTCGCCCGACGGCACAGGAGTCCTCTATCCTCACATCGCGCGCAGCCGGCGCACACGCTCCTCCACCGGCGGATGCGTGTTGAACAGGCCGTTCAGCCAGCCCCCCCATTCGCGCAGCGGGTTGATGATGTAGAGATGGGCCGTGGCTTTGTTGGCGACTTCGAGGGGCTCGGGATCCGCGCTGATCTTCTCCAAGGCGGCGGCCAGACCTTCGGGATATCTGGTGAGCATTGTGCCGGATGCATCGGCAAGATACTCGCGGCTGCGCGAGATGGCGAGCCGCAGCACCTGGGCGAGGAACGGGGCAAGCACCGCCAGGGCCAAACCGGCGAGCACCACCAGGCCCCCACCGCCGCTGTCCCGCCCGCCGCGCCGGCGTCCCCAGCGCATGCTGCGCAGGAGCCAGTCGCTCATCAATGCCACGAGCCCCACCAGGACTGCGGCGAGCGTCGAGAGCCGGATGTCGTAGTTTTGGATATGAGCCATCTCGTGGGCCAGAACCCCTTCCAGTTCCAGGCGGTTGAGCTTGTCCACCAAACCGGTGGTCACGGCGATCGCGGCGTGCTGCGGATCCCGGCCCGTGGCAAACGCGTTGGGCGCGGTATCGTCGATGATGTAGAGACGGGGCGCCGGGATGCCCGCGGCGATCGCGAGCCCTTCAACGGCGTTGTGGAGATACGGATACGCGTCGCGCGAGGCCTCGCGTGCCCCGCTGATCGTCAGGACGATCCGGTCGCTGGCGTAGTAACTCGCCCAGGCGCCCGCGACCGCGAGCACGCCGGCCACGACGGCGCCGGCATAGCCGAACTCGGTCAGCTCGCCGAAGACGTAGCCGAGCGCCGCGGCCAGGGCGACAAATCCGATGACCAGGGCCCAGGTCCGGCGGACATTTCCCTCGACGGCTTCATACATCGAGGGCCCGAGCCGTTAGAATGCCACCTTCACGGGCTGCCGCGCCGCCTCGTCCTCCATCTCGAAGTACTCGCGGGAACCGAAATTCATCTGGTTCGCGATCAGCACGGCGGGAAACGCCTGCCGCGCGTTATTATAGCGCAGGACCGTGTCGTTGTAGAACTGACGCGAGAACGCGATCTTACTCTCCGTACCGGTCAGCTCTTCCTGGAGCTGCATGAAGTTCTCGTTCGCTCTCAGTTGGGGATAGTTCTCGGCCACCGCGAAGAGACTGCGTAGAGCCTGTGTGAGCATGTTCTCCGCCTGCCCCTGCTCGCCCACGCTCCCCGCGGCGATGGCCCCGGCGCGCGCCTTGGTCACTCGCTCGAACACCTCGCGCTCGTGGGTGGCGTAGCCTTTGACGGTCTCGACCAGATTGGGAATGAGGTCGTACCGCCTCCGCAGCTGCACGTCGATCTGCGACCACGCGTTGTCGATGCGGTTGCGCAGCACAACCAGGCGGTTGTACACCATGATGGC
>JBOGSE010000089.1:0-2533 GCA_050694895.1 bacterium
CCGGCCAGCCGATCGTTCACCGCCGGCCGCCGCACCAGATCCAGCCACTCCACGTCCTTGCGCCTGGCCTCTTCCTCCGAGAACGCCGCCACCCGCCTCCTCACCGCTTCTTCCATCAACGCCATCACATGCCATGGCACGCTGGCCCAGGGAGGAGCCACGGATGTCGCCTGCTGCCCGTCGGCGGACGTGGCGCGCAGGTACACCTCGACGACCGGGTTCTCCCAGGTTTGCTTGATGTCCCCGAGTGTCACGACCCGCGTGTCGATCCTGGCCACTCTGAACGCGACCAGGCGTGCCCTCATCAACGCGGTGGACTTCTCGACGACGCGGTCGTGCGTCCCTTCTCGCGACCCCTCGCTGCCCCACGCAAAGCCCATGACGTACGGATAGAGCGCATCGCCGACGCTCATCAGGCTGCCGTCGTGAAAGGCGGAGGTGAGCACGCTGTAGACGATCCTGGCGCGGGCCTCCTTCCCCGTGCCGACCCTTCGCAGCCGGCCGCTTCCGGGTTCGGGGATCAGCGCGTCGCGGGGAACGCTGATCACTCCGGCGCGTCCGATCCGCGCATTGAGCCACGAGCGCAGCCTCGCCAGCCATCCCGGATCCTCCGGCGCGCTCACCGTGATCCTGTTGGCAATCCAGCCCGACCCGTACGGCGCCGGCAGCAACGCCGGATCGCCGACGGTCGACCACACGAGCCGCCCGAACGGGTCGGTGAACCCGCCGACCGGGTTCCAGGCCGCGACCGGCCGGCCATTGATCCCAACTCTAAGCCAGCCGTTCCAGGGGAAGTCCTTCAGCTTGGCCGTCCTGATGAAAATCGACGAGTTGAGCCCTGTGTGAGAGTCAAACGCGACGTTCTCGATGCCCGTCGAGTATCCTGAGTTGAAGTACTCGCGTTTGACAGTGTACCCGACGACGGCCGCTTCGCAACTGTGCGTCAGCAGCGCAATGAGCCGCCTCTCTTGATCTAGTTTCTCTTCGAGCCCCTTGTGGTCACCGTGTATCAGGCCTTGCACGACCGTGTCGGCCCCCTGCCTGGCGGCCTTGTCCCTGATCCGCTCGGTCAGCAGCATGTACGCCTGGTACCACCCCTCCTTGAGCCACGGCGGCCCCAACCAACCGTCGAAGCGCGTCCCGTGCGCCGAGATGAGGCCGCCGATGTCGACTCCTTCAATCGTGACATCCCACGGCGCGCCGCTCGACCACCTGCGGGCTCCTATGAGTTCCTCGGCAAGCGCGCCTCTCGCGCGGAATCTCGGCGTGACCTTCGTCGAGTTCCCACCCTGGACCGGGCCTCGAAGGTAGCGGCCCTTCAACGATTCGACGAGATCGAAGTGCTGGAGGTAGTCCGCATGATACGGTGTCACGGGATAGGGATGGAAGACGTAGCCTTTCAGTCCCGCCAGCAGGCTTAGAGTTTCGCTGATGAGGGCGCAGCGGTAATCCCTGTCGCTCGGTAGGGCCGACGGGCCGTCGACGGTTGCGACCACGTACGCCCCCAGGGAGTCGACGAAACCGACGTCGTCGGGGATCTTGCCGGCCCGATACAGATCCTCCCCAATGAAGGCATGCAGAGAACCACTTTGAAGGCGTTGCGCGGCGACGCCCGGGGTAACGGTCTCCACGCGGATCCCCTGCGCGTAAAACGATGGGTAATAAGGGAACTCGTGCCCGGCCCTGGCGGGTGTCAACACTGCGGGCAACGAGAGGAAGAGGACAGTTGCGAGGGCCTTCTTACATCTCATCGCACACGACCGGAACGTGATGCCAGCCGATAGAAAGGATTGAGGGCAGGAACCGCGGGGCGCTGCCCCGCGGGGGCCCTGCCCTCATGCCCGCCATTCAGCAGATCAAGCGCGGGCCCTGGGCCAGGTCTCCTCAATCCACCGGAAGGTTGTCGTCGGCTCTCCCTTCTGGTAACCCGGCGGCGCGGTGATGTTCCGAATGGGAATCGTGATGATCCTGCTGGGATCCAGGATCTGGAACTCGTACTTAGGATCGCTGATGCTGAACCCCGTCATGGCGTCCTTGTAGGCCTGGTGATTGTCGGGCCGGATGTAAACATATCCGGCGGGCGCGGGATACATCAAGCCCTCGAGTTGGCTGATAATTGCCGCATCATCGGGCCAGCCTCCGGTGAGCTTGTTGGCCTTCTCGATCGCGGTCTTGAGCATCTGGAGCGCGGTGTACGCGCCCTCGGCTTCGAAGTTCGGATACTCCTTCCACCGGTTGAAGTACTTCCTCACGAACAGGTTGTTGAGCGGCCATTTGTTGCCCGCCGGGTGTGTCCAGTAGTAATTGGCGTGGACGCCGGCAATCACGCCCTCCGGATGGTCCTTCCCGATCGCGTGCGGAGCCACGCCGAAGGCGATCGTGCTGGCGAATTTCATCTGTTTGAACAAACCGTATCCAAGGGCCTGTTTGTAGAACGCGACGTAGTCGCCTCCCCAGACCGCCGACACCAGGAGGTCCGGCTTGGCCGCAATCGTCTTGGTGATATGCGCGGTGAAGTCGGTGGTACCCAGCT
>JBOGSE010000090.1:0-2869 GCA_050694895.1 bacterium
GCTGGTCGTCGCGCTCTTTGCGTACGCATACACCCCAACCGAGTGACCCGCGTCGAGCACGCCGCTGTGCACGGCGTCGGCGATGCCAAATGCTCCGACGACCGCGCCCGCGGGGAGCAGGTCGATCTTGAGCCGGCCCGCCGACATCTCGGTGATCTTCTGGGCCAGCGCCACCGCCGACTCGTGGAAGATGTCGCGAGAAGGCCACCCGGACTGCATCTTCCACGTGATCGGAGCCTGGGCGGACGCGCGCTTCACATACGGGAACCCGATGGTCGCCGCCGTGGCGCCTGCGACGACTGCCGTCCTCAGGAACTCGCGACGGCTTCTACCGTTGGTTGGAGGCGGGGTGGACTGTGGGGTGGGATGACTGCTCGGACCTCGCTTGCGGCCGCGCTTCATGAGCCTCTCCTCCTTGTGCCTGTGACCCAGAGCCAGCACGATTTGGGCGATGTATACGCTACGGCGGTGTACTCTCCCTTCACTCGGCGCGCGGTTCGCCAAAATTTCGCCGATTCGAGACCCGATTGGTCTGGAACAAGACCAGACCGGCTCCGGGGGGAGGGCCGCGTTCCCGAGTTGCAGAACACGCGTGTCGTGCTCCCGATGCGTTTGCGTGGAATCCTCTTGGATATGGACGGCGTGCTCTACCGCGGGCAGCGGGCCCTGCCGGGGGCGAGAAGAATGCTAGAAGCGCTGGACCGCGACGGGTTCCCCTATGCGCTCGTGACGAACAACAGCACCAGGTCGCCGCGCCAGTACGTGCGACACCTGGCCGCGATGGGCATGCGCGTTCCCGCGGACCGGATCGTCACTTCGTCGATCGGCACGACCGCCTATCTGCGCCGGACACTCCGTCCTGGAGCGCGGGTGCTGATCATTGGGGAGCCGGCGCTGCGCCGCGCCATCGTTCGGGCCGGATTCGTCCCCGCCTGGGAAAACGTGGCCGCGGTTGTGGTGGGGTTGGACCGCCGGGTCACGTACAAGAAGCTGACCCTGGCCACCGTGGCGCTGGGGCGGGGGGCGGCGTTCATTGCCTCGAATCCCGATCCTCTGCTGCCGACAGAGACCGGCCTGCAGATGGGCGCCGGATCGATCGTGGCTGCGCTGCGTTACGCCACGGGCCGGAACCCCGTCATCATCGGTAAACCCAACCCCCGGCTGCTCAAGGAGGCGCTCGCGCGCATCGGGACGCCGGCCAAAGAGACCGCCATGGTAGGCGACCAGCGGTCGACTGATATCGCCGCCGGTCACGCCGCCGGCATGTTCACGATCCTGGTGCTGACGGGCGTCTCGGCCGGCCGGCCGGGCAGCCGCGGCGATCCCCGCCCCGACCTCACCGTCCGGAATCTCAATGAGCTGCAGCGCTGGCTGAAGCGGCGCGCTATCGCCGGCCCATCCCGCTGATCTTCAGCGGCTCGATCACGATGGTGACGCGGTCTTCTGGCCTCCCGCCGCTCTGGTACGAATACGATTCTCCCCTGTATCGCTTTGAGAGGCGGTCGATATCCCGCGCGCCGCTCTCCGGGTCGAAGCGCACGACCTTGCCCTGAACCTGGACATAGCGATACATGTTCTTCGGGTCGACGACGGTCAGCGCCAGGTGCGGATGGGCCTCGAGATTCTTGAGCTTCAGGCGCCCCCGACTCGTGTTGACGATAATCTGGTCACCGTCCATCATGAACCAGATCGGCGTGGCCTGAAGGCGCCCCTTCCGTGACACGGTGGCGAGCACAGCCACATTGGGTTCGCTCAGGAACGCGCGCGTACGTTCATCAATCTGAACCGGCATCAGCAGACCTCCATACGATGTTGTCACTCATTTTCAACGGAACGCCCGGGGAGCTCCTTCCCTGAGGACTGCCCGCACTGCCACGTGGCGGCAACAACGCCCCAGAAGGAGACCTCCGCCACCCGACGAACCCGGTGGAAGTATGCGTGAGCAAAAGACGCTCACCGTCGATCCTCACCCGCGGCCGACGGCGGCCCGCGCGGCCGTTCTCGGCTTGGGCGTGTACGTTCCGGAACGCGTTCTCACCAACGACGACCTCACAAAGCTCGTTGATACCACCGACGAATGGATCGTTCAGCGTACCGGAATTCGCACGCGGCATATCGCCGAGCCGGATGAGGCGGCCTCGGATCTGGGCGTCCCCGCGTCGCTGTCGGCCCTCCGAGAGGCGGGCGTGGAGGCTGCGGATCTCGACCTGATCATCGGGGCGACGACCACGCCGGACATGATCTTTCCGGCCATGGCATGCCTGATCCAGGACCGCATTGGCGCAAAGCGCGCCGGCGCGTTCGATCTCCTCGCGGCCTGCTCGAGCTTCGTCTACGGCGTCATCTCGGCCGCGCAAATGATCGAAGCGGGTGTGGCCAGGTACGTGCTGGTCGTGGGCGCGGAGGTCCTGACCAAACTTGTCGACTGGAACGACCGGACAACGTGCGTCCTCATCGGAGATGGAGCGGGCGCCGCGGTCTTGGGGCCCTCCAGAGGGGGCGCCGGAATCCTCTCTTCGGTTGTGGGCGCGGACGGCGCCGCCGGAGATCTATTGAAGCTGCCGGCCGGGGGCAGCCGGATTCCCATGACAGCACAGGCCATCGCGGCGGGCCTGCATCGCGCGCGCATGGACGGGCAGGCCGTCTTCAGGCTGGCGGTGCAGGTGGTGCCCGAAGCGATCCGGCAGGTCGTTCGTCAGGCCGGGCTCAGGATGGACGACATCAAGCTCATCGTTCCCCACCAGGCCAATCAACGCATCCTCGAGGCCGTGGCCAGGGCCATGGACCTGCCCATGGACAGGGTCGTCAGCACGATCGAAACGTACGGGAATACCTCGGCGGCATCTGTGCCGATCTCGCTGTGGGAGGC
>JBOGSE010000091.1:0-1654 GCA_050694895.1 bacterium
GCGACGAGCGCAGTGCGCCTCTGCGCGGCGAGCGACGCCGTGATCGAGCGGCTGGAGGGCGATCGCTTCTACAATGCCGCACATGCTGGCGCCCAGATGAAGGGGCTGGTGGGTCTGCCGCTTCCGCTGACCCGCCGTTTCCCCGGCGGACGCGCGATTCTGGATCGGAAGCCGGTGATCCTCGACGACATCCATCTGGTAGCGGAACGCGAATACCCTGACACGCTGGAGCTCCTCAAGCTCAACACCATCCACAGCGTTGCAGAGATCCCCCTGCTGAGCGAAGGTAAGCCGTTGGGCAGTCTAGCGGTCCTGCGCGCCGAGGTGCGCCCCTTTACCGATGCGGAGGTTAGCCTGCTCCAGACCTTCGCCGACCAGGCGGTGATCGCCATCGAGAACGTGCGCCTGTTCACAGAACTGCAGGAGAAGAACCGTGCGCTGACTCACGCCCATGCGAAGGTGACCGAGGCGCTCGAGCAACAGACGGCGACGGCCGAGATCCTCGGCGTCATCGGAAGCTCGCCTACTGACGTGCAGCCGGTTTTCGAGACGATCGCCCGAAGCGGCGTCAAAGTGTGCGCCGCCTTGGGTTGCGCGGTGCTCGTCGTCGACGGGGATATGATCCGGGTGGCCGCGACTCACGGGGTCCGACCCGAACGACTGGAGCGGTTTCGACTCGAATACCCGATACCACTCGGCGCCGAGCAAGACACCGCAGTGGCCATTCGCGAGCGCCGCGTGGTTCATCTGGCGGATATCGAGCACAACCCCGACGCAACCGCCAACGATATCGAATACGCACGGCTCGGGGGTTACAGGACCCGGCTTATGGTTCCGATGGTCCGTGGCAATAGTGCCCTTGGTCTGATTGCAGTTACGCGCGAAGAGCCCACGCCGTTTACAGATCAACAGGTCAATCTCCTGAAAACTTTTGCCGATCAGGCGGTCATCGCGATTGAGAACGTGCGGCTGTTCAAGGAGCTGCAGTCGAGGACCGCCGACCTGGCACGATCGGTGGGGGAGCTGAAGGCACTGGGAGAGGTGGGGCAGGCTGTCAGCTCAACCCTAGACCTCCAGCAGGTGCTCAACACGATTGTCGCGCACGCCGTTGACCTCTCGGGCACCGATGGTGGGGCGATCTACGAGTTCGATGAAGCCAGCCAAGAGTTCCAGCTTCGGGCGACGCACCGGATGAGTGAGGACATGATCGCAGTGATCCGGCAGGCCCGGGTCGGTTTAGGCGATACCGTTATTGGCCGGGCGGCACTGAATCGCCAGGCGGTGCAGGTGCCAGATATTCGCGACCTGCCATCCATGCTGCAGCAGGGCCTTGTGGAGCCGTCGTACCCCCTCCGCCAGTTCATGGAGCGAGCGGGATTTAGGGCTGTGCTCGCGGTCCCGCTCTTGCGCGAGGACAAGATCATCGGCGGGCTCGTGGTGCGGCGCCGGGAGCCCGGCGAGTTCCCAAAGGAAACGGTGGATCTCCTGCAGACCTTCGCTGCTCAGTCGGTCTTGGCCATCCAGAATGCGCGGCTGTTCCGCGAGATCGAAGAGAAGGGACGCCAGCTCGAGGTCGCCAGCCGGCACAAGTCCGAGTTCCTGGCCAACATGAGCCACGAACTGCGCACCCCGCTGAACGCGATCCTCGGCTATG
>JBOGSE010000092.1:0-1182 GCA_050694895.1 bacterium
CGAGATCTGCGGCGCGATCGATCATCCGGATATCCCAAAGGTGCGCGAGCAGGGTCTGCGCCCGCTCACGTGACATCACCAGCGCCGCGCAGTCCAGGAACTTCGCCGTCAGGTCTTCTCGGCTCATCGGTTTGCGGGGGTGCCCCTTGGCCGCATCGGCGCGCCCCGACAGGGTCCGGCCGCCCTTGAGGGTAATGGCGACCGTCATACGCATCTCGTTGTAGCCGAGAGCTTCGATCTCGGGATCCACATGGACGTGCACGCGCTCCATCAGCGCCTGCGTGCGGGGTTCTCGGACCTTCGCGTCCACGAACTGGGCGATCCCGGCGGCGCGGTCGAGCACACCGATGGCCATCTGGAACTGCAAGCTGAACTTGCCCTGCAGCGCGGTGGTCGGCCGCGTGTGGATCAGCGCATTGGGCACATGGGAGTTGACCCCCACATCGATACGTTCAATCTGCTCGGGCCGCAGGTCGTGCGTTCGGACGAGATCGAGCAGCACGTCCTGAGCCGGGTGCGAGAGTGAGCCCGACGGATACGGCTTGATCGAGATTCCCGGCTCGATGAAGAAGTAGGGGCGGCCCAGCTTCCCTGTGATCAAAGACGGCTCGAACCCCCCGGCCGCGGCGCTGTAGAAGCCTCGTCTGGCTTCGAGGATGTTCTTCGCGGCGGTCCATCCCCGCCGGGCGAGCAGAATAGCCAGCAGCCCGTTCTCGGCGGCGCGGCCGGCGTGGAACGGTTTGGTCATCGTGCCGAAGTTCTCTCGCAGCCCCGCGCTCATGCTGGCGGCCAGGCCGAAGGCCCGCAGCGTCTGATCCAGATCACAGCCGTACAGGCGAGCGGCCGCGGCGGCGGCGCCGAAGCCGCCCATCGTCGCGGTGGAATGGAAGCCGTCCCGGTAGTGTCGCGGGTTGATTGCATCCGCAATGCGGCACTCGACCTCCACTCCGACGATGTACGCGTCGAGCACCGCCGCGCCCGAGGCACCCGTATCCTCGGCCGCGGCCAGGGCCCCGGCCAGGGCCGGGACCGTTGGGTGGGTGAGCAGCCCGTACACGCTCTGCGGATCGGTCGCCAGCTGGGTATCGTCATAGTCCATCGCGTGGCCGGCGGTACCGTTCGCCCAGGCCGCAAGTTGAGCCGGAGCGCGCAACGACGATCCCAACACCTGCGCCTGGGGCG
>JBOGSE010000093.1:0-18358 GCA_050694895.1 bacterium
CGATCGACGCCGACGGGTTGGCCATCGTATTGAGCATCGCCCCGAACGGTTTCTCGGTCGAAAACGAGACCGTGTACTCGTCCACCACGTCGACCCGTTTGATCGCCTCGAACACGGCACGCCGCGAGAATTGGTTCCGCGGGTCAAACAGCCGGTCAAAGCTGGCCTTGACCGCCGCGGCATTCACCGGGGTCCCGTCGTGGAACTTGTGGTTTCGCCGCAGCCTGAAGGACCAGGTGAGCCCGTTGCTCGAGACGCTCCACTCGGTCGCCAGCTGCGGCACGATGTTCGACCGCATGTCGAACATGACGAGCCGGTCGTAGAGATGGGCGAACAGCTGATCACTGGCCAGGTTCGTGTTCGCATGGCCATCGAGCGACGGCGGATCGGTGTCGAAGCCCACCACAATCCTCGTGCCACGCGCCGGCCCCGCCCCGGACGTTGGTCCCAGCGTCAAGACCAGCAGCGCTGAGAGGAGCCAGATCGCCACGCTAATCCTCCGGATGTGCATCTCGAGGACCCTCCCTGTGCCTATTGGTGCCGCACATCTGAAAACGCTGCACACTTCCTCTTATCGGCGGCCATTCCCTGCAGGGGAGTCGCCTCGTGGACAGAATGCTCGGATCGCCATGCGTCGCGATGGGTCGTTGGCTTCGGATTTCCCGTTTCTGCCGGTCTCTGTGTTGAGCCGCCTGATCGCGCGCAGGCGCGTCTCGCCGGTCGAGCTCGTCACCGCGCTCCTCGAGCGCATCGACCGCTACGATGACGCGCTGAAAAGCTACATCACGGTGTGCCGTGAATCCGCGCTGGAGGCGGCCAGGCGTGCCGAGCGCGACATCATGCGCGGCCGCCGCCGCGGACCGCTGCACGGCATTCCGCTCTCGGTCAAAGACATTTCCCAGACCAAGGGCGTCCGCACGACGGCGCACTCGCGCACCCTGCTGAACTTCATCCCCGATCACGACGCGACCCATGTCGGGCGGCTGCTGCGCGCCGGCATGATCCTGCTGGGGAAGACGAACACCACAGAGTTTGCCAACGGCAACATGGACGTCTTTGGGATCGCGCGCAACCCGTGGAACCTCGCGCACTACACCGGGGGGTCGAGCGCCGGATCCGCGAATGCCATCGCCGCGGGGCTGGCGGTCGCCGCCACCGGCTCGGATACGGGTGGATCGATCCGTGTCCCCGCGAGCTTTTGCGGCATCGTCGGACTCAAGCCGACCTACGGGCGTGTGAGCCGCCACGGGGTGATCGCGCTCTCATGGAGTCTCGACAATGCCGGTCCTATGACGCGCACCGTGCGGGACTGCGCGATGCTGCTCACTGTCATGGCAGGCTACGACCCACGTGATCCCAACAGCGCGCGCGTGCCGGTGCCCGACTTCACCGCGGGGCTGGAGAAGGGGGTCAAGGGTCTGGTCGTGGGCGTGCCCCCGCACCACTACTTCGGCGAGCTCGAGGCCGACATCGAGACGGCGATCGGCCGGGCGCTGCGGACCCTCGAGCGCCTGGGCGCGCGGCTCGAACCGGTCGCTCTGCCGCACGCGGGTGACCTCCAGCCCATCTACAGCGTGATCATCGCGGCGGAAGCGTTCGGCTCGCACGCATCGCGGCTGCGCAGCCACTGGTCCGAATATGGGCCGCGCTCGCGCCGCCGCATCGCCTGCGGCGCCTTCTACTCGGCGGCAGAGTATCAGCAGGCCGCGCAGCTCCGGCAGCTGTGGATCCAGGAGCTCGACGCGGTGATGCGGCGCGTCGACGCGCTGGTCATGCCGACATTGCCGTATCCGGCGTTTACGCTGGAGAGGCAGCGGGCCGGCCCACCCGATTCGAGTTGGGGAACGCGGCAGTTCAACCTGTCAGGGCATCCGGCGGTCTCGATTCCCTGCGGGTTCACGTCCGCGGGCCTGCCGGTGGGGATGCAGATCGCCGCGAAGGCGTTTGATGAAGCCACGGTGTTCCGGGTTGCGCACGCGTACGAGCAGGAGACTCGGTGGCACGAGCGCCGGCCGCCGTTCGAAGAGTCCGTGCGCTCCCTCAAACCGCCATCCCGCACAGAGGAGGCCGCCGCGCATGCCGGTCGATCGTGAGTGGTTTCGCGCCGAAGCCGCCCGGCACGGTCTCGCCGTCGATGAGGACGATCTGGCGTTTATCGTCGATGAGGTTGCGCGGGTGCGGGCGGCGCTGGCGGCGCAGCGTCAGCCGGAGACTGAGGGATGCGAGCAGCCCTATCGGTTTGCGGCGCCACGCCCGGCCGCACCGCGCCGCGCGGCGCAACGCCAGCGGGGACGTCGAAGTCGCCGCGGCTGATCACCAGCAGGCCGGCCGCAAGCGCAGCGGCGGACATGAAGAACGCGCTGCCCAGACCCGCCAGGCTCACCAGGGTGGCGAACACCATAGGGCTGCTGACCTCCGCCAGGCGGTTGCTCGTCATGCGCAGGCTGAGCGCCAGTCCCTGCTCGTGGGTATCGACCCTGCCCGCCGTCAGGCTCATCGTGAGCGGCTGCGTGAATCCCCAGGCGACACCGGTGGCCATGGCGGCGATGGCCAGGGCCCAGAAGTGCCGGAGAAATGGAATCGCCCCGATCGCCACGTTCGCGAGGAGCACCGCACCCAGTAAGATCTTTCGACGGCCAAAGCGGGCCGCGGCCGCGCCCACCAGCGGACGCACGATCATAGACCCGGCGCCCAGCAGCGAGAAGATCAGCCCGATAGAGGCCGTCGAAAGCCCGACCGACTGCAGGTAGAGCGGGTAGAAGCTTGACTTGATGCTCCAGGCAAAGATGATGACAAAGCTGATTGAGAGCAGGAATCGCAAGTCCCTCCGCCTGGCCAGCGTCCACGCGGCCCTGTAGGCGCCTTTCACGCGCAACGCGGGCTCCCGCCGCGCACGGGCCCGCGCGCCGGGCAACAGCAGCGCGAGCGACGCCGGCACCAGCGTGAGCGCGGCGCAGCCGTACAGCGCCGTCCGAATCGAGTAGGCGTCCGCGACCGATCCGCCGAGATACGGCGCTACCAGCTGTCCGACAGAGAGCCAGAACGCGAAGAAACCGAAGTTCCGATCACGATGCTGCGCCCGACTCGACTGGGCCACGGACGTCTGGCTGGCCAGGATCAGGACGTTGTTCGCAAATCCCGCGATGGCGGCTCCCACGACGAGGACCCACAGCGCAGATGATGCGGCAATCAGCGTGAGGCTCGCGCTGAGCAGCAGGCCCCCACCCAGCGCCAGGCGCCTTGCCCCCACGACGTCGGCGCCCGCGCCCGTCCACACTCCCAGGAAGAGCGGGAGGACCGCCCCCGATGCGGCAACAACCCCGACCATCGCGGGCGATGCTCCGCGAGACACCGCCAGGAGCGGAATGAGCGGCATCATGGCGGCCGCGGCCACCATGTGGCTTGTCCCGACAAGGAACACCGGCCACAGGGGGCGGAGGCGCATGACGGAGAACGCTACACGGGGACGCCCGAGCGGGCGCTGAACGTGTAGACGCGGGCGGCATGCTCGGGGCCGATTCGCTCCTCCCGGATGTCGCGCTCGATCTGGGCCGGATCGCGCTCCGCCACCGGGCCGTAGCCGGCACCGCCCCCCGACCGCACGGTCAGGATGTCCCCCAAACGCAGAATTGTTGAGACTTTCGAGCCGAGGGGGATCGTCTGGCCCGCGCGTTCCACGAAGCACGCGCCCGGCGCGCCACCGGCGCCGCCGAACAGCCCGGGCGCCGAATGGCGATGGCGGTCGGAGTGCAGACCGAAGGTGATGCCGTCGGCCAGAATGCGGTACGTCCGTTCCATGGCCAGCCCGCCTCGAAATCTGCCCGGCCCGCCCGTATCCTGCACGAGCCCGTACCGGAGGACCTCGAGGAACGGAAACTCGATCTCCACCGACTCCACCGGCGTGTTCATCCCGTTGGTGAGATGCATGATCATCCCATCGGCCCCGTCCTGGTTGTAGAGCGCGCCCACGCCGGCGCCCAGAACCTCCGAGAGGACGCTGAACCGTCCCTCCCGCCGCAGAGCCATCGAGATTCCGGTCTGACAATCGAACCCGGGTGCGATCACCTTTTCCGGCAGCACCGGGGCCAAGGCGTAGTTGACGGCGTCGAAGATCTTGTAGCACGTGCTCGTGCGGGCCCGGGTTGCGGCCGGTCGTGCCGGGTTCACGAGCGTGCCGAACGGGGCTTCGACCTGAATCGGCCGGAAGGCCCCGGCATTCACCAGCAGATGTCCGCATTGTAAAATTGACATCATCGTCGTCCGGCATGTCGCGTATGTCGACGCCAGGGGGATATTAATGAAGCCCCGGGCCTGCGGATCCGTGCCCGTGAAGTCCAGGATCATGTCCGAGCCGCGGATCCTCACGGTCACGCGGATCGTGAAGGGGCCCGGCGCGCCCGTGCCGTCGTCTTCCATCGACGCCTGGCCCGTGTAGTCGCCGTCGGGCATCGCCTCGATCGCCGCCCGGATGATGCGTTCCGAATAGCGCTGAATCTCCTGCTGAAATTCCAGGATCACGGTGGTGCCGTACTTGCGGCACAACGCCGCGACGCGGGCCTCCCCGGTGCGGCACGCGGCGATCTGCGCGTTGAAGTCGGGTATGGTCTTCTCCGGAACCCGGATGTTGGCACGGAGGACCTTTCCGAAGGGCGTCTCTTCCCAGTCCTGATCCAGCGCGATCTTCATCGGGGGAAAAACGATGCCTTCCTGGAACACCTCGGTGGCCTGCGCGTTGTTGGCGGGCGAGCCGCCGCCCACATCGAGGTGGTGGACGTTGGCGCATGAGAGGCCAATGACCATCCCGTCCACGATGATGGGAGTGAAGAGCAGGATGTCGTTGACGTGCTGGCCGCCCTCGAAGGGGTCATTGGTCAGCAGCGCCTCGCCGGGTCGCATCTGGCGGAAGTCGTAGTGTGTGCGCAGGGCCTGGGCGGCCGGCTCCATGGCATTGAGCAGCATCGGGATCCAGTTGGCCATGGCGACCGTGTTCCCATCGGCATCGAACAGCGCGGTCGCCATGTCGCGGACTTCGCGCACAATCGTCGAATGCGCCGACCGGTAGAGGTTGACCCCCATCTCCTCCGCCGTGGCGGCATACGCGTGCCCGATGATGGACAGCAGGATCGGGTCCACCTAGCTCCTCCGCATGAGCAGGGTCCGCCCGGCCCCGACGGCGGCGGTCCAGCCCCGGGGCACATAGGTCGTCGCGGTGGCTTCCTCGACGATGGCCGGACCCTCGAGCGTGTAGCCTTCGGGCAATGTCTGGCGATGATAGAACGCGCAGTCCAGGACCCCGCCGTCCAGGCGCACCGGCGCCGACTCGACCGCGACACCGGATGCCGGATGTTCGTCCGCGCCGCTGATCCGCTGCACCGTGGACGCGTGGCGGGCCGTCATCCGGAAGTTGACGATCTCCACACCTTCACGGCTGGAGGCATGGCCGTAACGCAGGCGGTGGAACTCGTGGAAGCGGGGGACGAGCCGGTCCAGGGCGGTCTCGCCTGATGTGAACTCGTCCACCGGCATCGTCAGCTCGTAGGCCTGACCAATGTACCGCATGTCCAGGAAGTAGCTCCGCTCGACGGCGGACCAGGCGAGCCCATAGCTGTCGAATTCGCTCCGCGCGCGCGCCTCCAAACCGGCAAAGTGCTCGTGCAGCATCTCGCGCGTCGCGCGGTCCGCGCCGGAGATGCGCGTCACGAGGAAGTCCTGCTGTGTGCCGGCGAGAAGCAGGCCGTAGGCCGAGATGATCCCCGGATTGTAGGGGACGAGCACCTGGGCACAGCCGAGTTCCTCTGCCAGTTGCGCCGCGTGGAGCGGTCCGCCGCCGCCGTAGGCGACGACCGTGTAGTCGCGAGGGTCGTGTCCTCGCTCGATCGACACCAGCCGCATCGCCTGCGCCATCGTGAAGTTGACCACACGGCGCACGCCGTCGGCGGCCTCCATCGGATCCATGGTGAGCGACGCCGCCAGGCGACGCAGGGCGGCGCGAGCCGCTTCGACGTTCAGGCGAAGCCGGCCGCCGAAGAACGTGTGCGGGCGGATGAGTCCCAGGATGACGTTGGCGTCGGTCACGGTGAAGTGCTCACCGCCCTTGCCGTAACACGCCGGTCCAGGGTCCGCGCCGGCCGACGCCGGGCCCACCGTCATGATCTTGCCCGGGTCGACGGCGGCGATAGACCCACCGCCGGCCCCCACGGTGACGATGTCGATCATGGGGAGCGCAAGCGGCAGGCCGGCGATCTTGTAGTCGGTGGTAATGTTGGGCTCTCCACCATTGACCAGGCAGACATCGGTGCTGGTGCCGCCCATGTCGAACGTGATGACATCCGGGAGGCCCGAGGCGGCCGCGATCGCCGTCGCCCCAATGACACCCGCCGCCGGACCCGAGAGGATCATCTTGACCGCGTGCCGCCGAATTGCCCGCGCCGGGACGCTGCCGCCGTTCGCCTGGATGATGTTCAGGTGTCCCTGAAATCCCGTCTCGCTCAGCTGCTGTTCGAGACGGCCCAGGTAGGTGTCCACCACCGGTTTGGTGTACGCCGACATGGCGACGGTCGACGTGCGCTCGTATTCGCGGAATCGGGGGACCACGTCCGAGGACAGCGAGACGTGCACCCCGGGGAGGCGCGCGGCCAGAGCCTGCTCGATCGCGATTTCGTGGGCCGGATTCGCGTACGCGTGCAGCAGACAGACGGCGACAGACTGCACGCCATCGTCGCGGATGAGGCCCTCGAGCCGGTCCAGCAGACCGTCGAGCATCAGCGGCTGCCGGATGGAGCCGTCGGGGGCGACCTTCTCAGTGACTTCCAGCACCCGGTGCCGGGGCACGAGCGGCTCGGGGTGCTTGTAAAACAGATCGAACAGCCGCTGCTTCGCCTGACGCTGGATGGCGATAACATCACGAAATCCGGCGGTGGTGATGAGCGCTGTGACGGCGCCCTTCCGCTCCACGACGATATTGGTCGCGATCGTCGAGCCGTGGACCAGCGCGCTCAAGTCGGCGAGAGGGATCCCGGCCTCGCTCAGGGCGTTCATGACGCCGACTTCCGGCCGCGCGGGCGTTGAGAGGACCTTCCCGACGCGGATGACGCGCTCGTCCTGGGTCACCACCCAGTCGGTGAACGTCCCGCCGACTTCCACCCCAACGCGCAGATCGTTCATCAGCCCGGCTGGGTCCGTAACGCGGCTTCGTTCGCCAGAAATGGCGGAGGCGTCCCCTGCAGGGCGAGGATCACCTGCTCGGCGGCATCGCGCTGCATCTGCACAACGGACTCCTCGGAATAGAAGGCGATGTGACCGGAGACCGTGACGCCGGGCAATTGCAGGAGTGGGTGGTCGAGCGGCAACGGCTCGCGTGCGAACACGTCCAGCCCGGCCCCCGCCAGATGTCCGGTACGCAGGGCATCGATGAGCGCGGGCTCGTCGATGACGCCGCCGCGCGACGTGTTGATCAGCACGGCGCCGGGCTTCATCGCGGCCAGGGCTTCCCTGCCGACCACCCCCCGTGTCTCCGCGGTCATGGGCAGGTGCACCGAGAGAAAATCCGCGAGCGCCATGCACTGCGTGAAGTCGACCGCGCGGACGCCGTCTGCGGCGAAGACCTCGGGCAACACATAGGGATCGCAGGCGATGACCTCCAGACCCAGCGCGCGGCCTTTGCGGCCGGTGGCGCGGGCGATGTTGCCAAACCCGAGCAGACCCAGCGTGCGGCCGGCGATGCGGTGGAGGGGCTCGATCGGCTTGATGTGCCACTGGCCGGCCCGGACCGCGCGGTCTGCGGCGACGATCTTTCGGGCGACGGCGAGCAGCAGCGCGATTGCGTGCGATGAGACCTCATCGATGGCGTAGCGGGGACCGCTTGTGACCCAGATCCCGCGCCGCGTGGCCGCCTCGACATCCACGCGGTCCAGCCCGGTCCCGTAGTGAGCGATGATGCGGCAGCGGGTCAGCAGCGCAATGCGGCCGGCGTCCAGGATGCCGCGCATGTGGAGCACGGCGTCTGCCCCCGGAGCCAGACGCTCGAAGGCTCCTGGAGCGTCCATATCCACGGACTCGATCTGGACTCCGTGCGGGTCCAGCACCGATCGCTCAATCGTGATGTCATATCCGGGCCGGTCCCGTACCTCGGTACGCAGACATCGCCAGCGCGGCGCCGTCATGTGATGGGGAGGAATTCAGGAAAACGGGAAGTAAGTCCTCCACAATTCGCACCGAGTGAGGGTTATCATGATCACGTGCGGCCGGACGCGGTGGCTTCCTCTCTTGACGTGTGCGGTCGTTGTGGCGGTGGTCGTGGGTCCCGCCGCCAGAGCCGCAGTCGACGCGATTCTCGCTGGCGCCGAATATCATCTCGGCCTATCCTCGCGACTTTCGGAATATGGACCCGGCGCACATTCCTGGATCGCCGGACTACCAGATCGCGCTCAATGTCTTCTCGGGGCTGGTCCGCTACAAAGTGAACGCCCTGGACGTGGAGCCCGACCTGGCCGAGCGCTGGCGCGTGTCGCCAAACGGCCAGGTGTACACGTTCTTCCTTAGAAAAGGGGTCAAGTTTCACCACGGCTTTGGGGAGTTCACCGCCAAAGACGTCAAGTACAGTTTCGAGCGTATTCTCAACCCCGCGACTCGATCGCGATATCGGGCCTCGATGCTGATCGTTGACACCGTGGACGCCGTCGACCCCTACACCGTGCGTGTCACCCTCAAGGCCCCTTCGGCCAGCTTCCTGGCCGGGGTGCTGGCGTTTCGCCCAGGGTTCATCGTGAGCCAGAGAGCGGTCGAGCAACTCGGCGAGCGGTTCCAGTTCAATCCCATCGGGACCGGACCGTTCCAGTTCGTCAGTTACACCCCGCGACAAGAGCTCGTTCTCGAGGCCTTCCCGGAGTACTTCCGCGGAGCCTCTCCGATCAAACGCGTCACATGGAAAGTCGTGCCCGATGAGAACGTCGCGGGCCTGGCGCTCCAAAAGGGCGAGATCAACCACATGATCGTGCGCGACCCACAGGTGTACAAGGCGCTTCAGCGGGACACGAACCTGGCATTTACCGCCACCCCGACCACCGGGTGGTGGGAGTTTACGATGAATACCCGGCGCAAGCCCATTGGATGATGTGCGCGTGCGGCGCGCGCTGGCCCACGCGGTGGACCGTGACACCTTTGTCCGGACGGTTCTCGAAGGTCTGGGCTCGCCGGCCTACAGCGTCATCCCGCCGGGGATGATCGGACACACCGGCGACGTGGAGAAGTACCTATACAATGCGCAACGGGCCAGGCAGCTCCTCGCCGAAGCCGGCTATCCCAACGGATTCAGGATCAATGTGGTCTACGAGCCCGCCGAGTACGCCGACCTGATCGTCACGGCCATGCAGCAGTGGCTCAAAGACATCGGCGTCGACCTGCAGCTCGTCAAGCTCGAAGCGGGCGCGTGGACCGCCCGGCGCCAGGCCGGCGATTACGACATCACCGTCAGCGGGACCACCCGGTTTGATCCCGACCAGTTCCTGACCGAACACTTCCACTCGGCGAGCTTCCCACCGGGAGGCAACCAATCGTACTACGGCGCGATCGACGATCTGATCGAAGCGCAGCGGCGGGCGATCAACACCCGGGAGCGGGCGCGCCTGCTCGTCGAGATCCAAAAGAAGGTGGCCAGCGACGTCCCGTTCCTGCCGTTGTTCAACCCCGTCTACGTCACGGCGTATCACAAGAGCCAGAAGGGGCATGCCCTCAACACCGCGCACTGGATGACGCGGTTCGAGTTTGTCAAGATCGACCGGAACTAGCCCGCGCGCCCGGCCATAGTGAGGCGCATGGCCTACCTCGTGCAGCGCCTGCTCGCCACACTGCCGACGGTTGTCGGCGTCGTCACGCTGGCCTTTCTGCTCATCCACATCGCGCCCGGCGATCCCGCCGAACTTCTGCTCGGCGACTACACCGGCGTGACACCTCAGGTGCTCGCGGATCTCCGCCTCCGCCTGGGGTTGGACAGATCCCTCCCCGTCCAGTACCTGACCTATGTGGCGAGTGTGCTGCGCGGAGATCTGGGGCGGTCGTTTCGCACCAACCAGCCGGTCCTGGGCGAGATTCTCGGCCAGGCGCCCTTCACGATCGTCCTCGCCGCCGCGGGTGTGCTCGTCGCTGTGCTCGTTGGGGTGCCGTCGGGGGTCCTGAGCGCGGTCCGGAGGAATTCTGTGGTCGACTACGTGACCACCACGGTCGCGCTCGTCTGGCTCTCGGGTCCGAGTTTCTGGTTTGGCATCTTGTTAATCTACTTCCTCGCCTACAAGCTCGGCTGGTTCCCGGTGTTTGGGGCCGGTCACTGGGGGGACTGGCGCAGCCTGCTGAGCCACCTGGCGCTGCCGGCCATCGCGGTGGGAGTGCGCTCGGCGGCGCTGATCTCGCGCATGACCCGGTCGTCAATGCTGGAAGTGCTCACCCAGGACTATATGCGAACCGCGCGAGCGAAGGGTCTCGCCGGCCGCACGATCGTCTTCCGGCACGCGCTGCGCAACGCGGCGATTCCGGTCATCACGATTATCGGGCTCGACATCGCGTACTTGCTGGGCGGCGCCGTCGTGATGGAGACGGTGTTCGCCCGACCCGGCCTGGGCAAGCTCGTCGTGGACGCGATCTACGCCCGTGACTACCCGATGGTGCAGGGCGCAATCTTGATATTCGCATTCGGCATCCTGATCGTGAACCTGCTTGTGGACCTGAGTTACGCGCTTGTCGATCCTCGCATCCGGTACTCGTGAGGCGCCGCGGGTGGGCGTAGCATCCTCGCGCGCGCCTGGGCGCCTTCGACGTGGCGCCCGCACCCTGTGGGCGCGCCGCAGCGCCGCCGCAGGGCTGGTGGTCGTGGTGGTGATTGTGGTGTCGGCCGCCCTCGCACCCTGGATCGCTCCCCGCGACCCGCTGCAGCAACGCCTGCTCGAGCGGCTCAAGGGTCCGGGGACACCCGGCCATCCGTTGGGGACGGACAATTTCGGACGCGATCTGTTCGCGCGACTCGTCTACGGCGCCCGCGTCTCGATCCTCGTCGGCGTGGTCTCGGTGGCGATCGCCGCGGCGCTGGGCTCGCTTGCCGGCCTGCTTGGAGGGTACTACGGCGGTGTCCTCGATCAAGTCTTGATGCGCACGGTGGACGTCCTCATGGCCTTCCCGCTGATCCTGCTTGCCATCGCCATCGTGGCGTTCCTCGGTGGTGGGCTGTTCAACCTCACGCTGGCCGTGGGCATCTCCAGCGTGCCACCGTTTGCCAGGCTCGTCCGCGGCGAAGTGCTGGTCCAGTGCAGCCGCGACTATGTCGAGGCCGCCCGGGCGCTTGGGGCCGGGGGAGGGCGGGTGATGAGACGACACATCCTCCCCAACAGCTTGTCGCCCATCGTCGTGCTCTCGACCCTGCGCATCTCCACGGCGATCCTCACGGAATCGAGCCTGAGTTTTCTGGGGCTCGGAGTCGCCCCGCCCACTCCAACATGGGGGAACATGGCGGCGGAGGGGACGAAGTTCCTGCAGACCGCGCCGTGGATCTCGATTGTGCCAGGCGCGGCGATTATGCTCATGGTGCTGGGGTTCAACCTGTTCGGCGACGGGCTGCGTGACGCCCTGGATCCGCGTCTGAAGGGCGAGGTCGGCATCCCGGTGAGAACCTGAGGAGGCGAGAGCCATGTTCGTGATCGACGCGCATACCCATCTGGGGCGGGGCGACGAGCACTACGGCAAGCAGGCGTTGTGGGAAAGCAAGACGGCGTTCCTGGCCCCCGACATGAAGAGTCTGATGGACGAGGTCGGCATCGATATGGCCGTGGCATTCGGGCTCGGACGGCCCGGGCATGAAGACCGGGTCAAGCCGGTCATCGACGCCGTGCAGCGGTTTCCCGAGCGGTTTGTCGGGTTCTTCTGGGCCAATCCCTGGGAGGGCAACAGCAGGGCGGAGTTCGTCCGGGCGGTTCGCGAGTACGGCTTTGCGGGGCTGAAACTCCATCCCATCCTCGACGCGTATCAGGCCAACCATTCCATCGTCTTCCCGCTGATCGAAGCCGCGGGCGAGTTGGGCGTGCCGGTGACGATTCACAGCCATCAGCCCGGCTCGCAGCCCGCGTTGATCGGCGATCTCGCCGCCCGGTTCCCGCGCGTGACGATCATCATGGCGCACATGGGGATGGCCGCGTACAGGGACGCGATCTACGTGGCGCAAAAGGAGCCCAATATCATCCTCGAGACCTCGGCCCAGCCATGGACGCACCGCATCATCCGGGTCGCGGCGGAGCGAGTCGGGATCGACCGGATCATCTACGGGTCCGACGCACCGCTGCACCATCCCCGTGTTGAGTTGACGAAAATCGAGGTCGCGGGCCTCTCGCCCGAGGAGAAGGCGAAGGTGCTCGGCGGCAATGTCGCACGGCTGTTGGGTCTCGAGCGTCGCGTGAGAGAGGCCGTGCGGTGACCGTGCTCGTCACCGGCGGCGCGGGCGTCGTCGGTTCCTACGTCGTCCGCGATCTGGTCGAGCGGGGCGACCGGCCCGTCGTCGTTGACACGTCGCCGGGCGCCGCGTGGCTGCGAGAGTTCGATGGCCGGGTGGAGTTTGCCAGGGTCGATATCAACGACCTTGAGACCGTGGCGGGGTTGTGCCGGCGCTACAAGGTGCGTACCATCGTGCACCTGGCGGCGCTGACCGGCGCCGCCTCAGATGACGAGCCGCTGGTGATGTTCCGCGTCAACATGGCGGGCACGATGTCAATCCTCGAAGCCGCCCGGCGCAGCGGCGTACAGCGAGTCGTGATGGCGAGTACGCGGACGGTGTACCCGGACTTTGATGGCACACCCTACGGGCACCCGACGTACCATCCCGTCCCCGAGGATCACTGGCTCGACCCTGACCGGCCCTACGAAGTGTGGAAGCACGCCGCCGAGCGTATGGGCCGGTTTTATCAGCGCAAGTTCGGCCTGGAGTTTGCCGCGTTTCGATTCGCCATTTACTACGCGGCCGAACGCACGCCGGATCCCGGCGGTCGCGCGATGGGCATGCTGCATCTGATGGTCGCCAATGCGGTCCGGGGGACGGCCACCGTGCTCGCCGGCGGCGCTGACCGCGTCATGGATTGCGTCTACGTGAGGGATCTGGCCCGCGCCTTTGTGCTGGCCGCCGATGCGCCGCGCCTGGACAGCCCCGCGTACAACATCGGCGCCGGAGAGCCGGTCACGCCGCGCCGCTTTGCCGCAGCCGTGCGGGCCGCCGTGCCAGACGCGATGATCGAGATCGGGCCCGGAGTGGACTTCGCGCCCGGCCACTACTGTGTGCTCGATATCTCTCGCGCCGGGCGCGACCTGGGCTTCAGTCCACGCTGGTCGCTGGAGAGTGGCGTCGCCGACTGCGTGGACCGCGCGCGCGCACTCCTCACTCCCACTCCGCGTGAAACAATTCGCGAATCCGCTCGCGGGGCAACCCGGCACTCAGCAGGACGGTGAGTTTGACGCGTGCCTTGAGGGCCGGCGTGCCCGCGAAGATCACGCCCAGCTCCAGCAGATGGGACTCGCCCCCGGCATGCCGGTATGTGTCGCGGTGGAGCCGGCCGCTCCCATGGGGATTGCACATGACCACGACGCTGCCGCGCGCGAGGGCTCTTGTGACCATGTCGAGTTGCACCGGGTTCAGCCGGCCGGCCTCGATGACCAGACCGTCGCCCCCGGCCTCCGCGGCCGTTGTCAAAAACAGATCTGAGCTCCCGGCTCCGAAGGGGATGCGTTCGACGCGCGCGGTGATGGCCGGCGGCATGACCGCCGGGATACGACGGAACGGCCGCCTGGCATAGAACACGTGATCCTCGTCGATGGCCCCGAGCGGTCCGAACTCCGGCGACTGGAAGGCGTCGGTTCGCGATGAGTGGACCTTCGTCGCGTCGCGGGCCGCGTGAATGGTCCCGTTCATGACGACGAGCACCCCGAGATTCGCCGAGCGGGGACTCGCCGCGACCCGTATCGCATCCAGCAGGTTCATCGGGCCGTCATCGCCGGGCAGCGTGGGATTACGCATCGCGCCCGTCAGCACCACTGGCTGATCCAACCCAAGGGTGACATCCAGGAAGTGAGCCGTCTGCTCCAGTCCGCCCGTGCCGTGCGTGATCACGATGCCCGCGAGCGCAGTGTCGGCCGCGACGGCCAGCACGCGCTGCGCGATCGCGTGCATCTCGCGAAAGCCGATGAAGGCACTGGCGACATTGAGGAAGTGCTCCGCGGTGACCTCCGCGACCGTCGTCGCCTGCGGGATCCGCTCGAGCAGCTCGTCGGCGGAGAGGCCGGGAGCCACCTCGCCGGTCGGCTGGGGCTTCCCGGCGATGGTCCCGCCGGTCGTGATGATATGAACGCGGGGACGCATGACAGGATGCCATGTCCTTTTCGCAGAACCCGGCCCTATCCTGCCTCAGCATCCGGAGCATGCCGTGCGGCTTCCAACGCTTGAGTTGTTCTCCCTCGAAGGCCGCGTCGCCATCGTCACAGGGGGCAACCGCAACATCGGCTACGGGTTGACCCGGGGCCTGGCGGGGGCCGGCGCGAAGGTCCTCATCGCCAATAGAGACGCGGCAAGCGGGCAAGCCGCTGCCGCGACGCTTCGAGAAGAAGGATGGGAGGTTGCAGCCGTCGCGACGGACGTCAGCGACCATGCGTCGTGCCAGGCGGCCGCGCGCGACGCGTTGGAGCGGTGGGGACGCATCGACATCCTCGTGAACAACGCCGCGGTCAGGGTCGACAAGACGGCGATAGACCACACGCCCGAGGAGTGGGACTGGATCATGGGTGTCAACGTCCGCGGCATCCTGCTCGCGTCCCAGGCCGTCTATCCGGCGATGCGGGCGCAGAAGAAAGGCCGCATCATCAACATCGGCTCGATCTCCGCCCGCAAAGGCGTGTGGAAGCGCGCGTCGTACAGCGCGTCCAAAGGTGCTGTGGCCGCGCTCACCCGGGGCCTGGCGGTGGAGTGGGCGGACGACGGTATCACGGTCAACGCGCTGTCCCCCGGCGCGGTGGCCACGCCTGAGCGTCCACCCGATTCCGAGTCTCCCCGCTACAAAGCGAACGTTGACCTGATCCCCCTGCGCCGCTTCTCCTGGCCCGACGACCTGGTGGGACTCTGCGTGTTCCTGGCCTCCGATGCGTCGGCGTATCTCACGGGACAGGACATCTTGATCGACGGCGGCTGGTCGCTGACGATGCGGCCGCTCTCGGTTCCCTAGCGCCGCCTCGGCGATCATGTATCCGGAACTCGACGCGATCTTTCGCAGGTACCTCTCGGGGACACGCGCCCAGCACTCCACGGCCGCGATCACCGAGCACTACCGATCGCCGGGATCATCCGGCTATCACGCCGCCACGCGGCTCGTCGCCGAGGCCATCAGGGAGGCCGGGGCCGATGAGGTCATCGAGGAGCGGTATCCCCTCGACGGGGAGACGAAGTTCATGGGCCGTACGATGCCCCCGGCCTGGGAGCCGCTGGAGGCCAGCCTGGACATCGTGGAGCCGGTCTCCGAGCACCTCATCTCATACGCGCAGATCCCGTCGACCCTGCCCTGGTGGTGCAGCAGCACTCCGCCCGAAGGCGTCGTTGTCCAGGTCGTGGATGTGGGCCGCGGCCTGTCCACGACCGACTACGCGGGGAAGCCCGTCGCCGGCAACGCCGTCCTCATCCGCGACAGCGAGTCCCGGCCGGCCTGGCACCACGCGGCCGAGCTGGCCCGGAAGCACAGCGCGGCCGGGATCATCACCGACTTTCTGCACTCGCAGACACCGCCCTGGCGCACCCGCGTAGGGCTCCCCGAGGCGGTGCAACTGCTGCGGCTGCCGCCCCGGTGGGAGAACCCCTGGGCGTTTTCCGTCGACTATCACTCGGCGCAGCGCCTTTCGACCCTTGCGCAGACCGGGCCGGTGCGCGTGCGCGCCCATGTCCGCGCCCGCACGTTTCGGGGAGAAGGCGTGAATCTCGTCGCTACGCTCCGCGGCGACGGACGTCCCGACGAATCCGTCCTCTTCATCGCGCACACATCGGCAGGCACAAAACCCTGCGCGAACTGCGCCGCGGGGCCGGCGCTGATGATCGAACTGTGCCGGGCGATCCAGGCGGCGATCCGCGAGGGCGTGCTGCCGCGGCCGCGGCGGTCGATTCGATTTCTGTTCGTGGCCGAGGGCCTCGGCAGCACATATTTCATCCACTCTCACCGCGACACGCTGCATACGATCAAGGCCGCGCTCTGTCTGGATTCCGTCGGCCACCGGCAGTCGACGCTGAAGTCGTCATTGGTGATGTACCGGTCGCCAGACTCCATCCCGAGTTACGTCAACGATGTCGGCGCCGCGCTCATCGAAGAGCTCCCGGGGGAGGCCGCGTGGCCCTTTCGGGATGGGCCCGCCATCCCGCTGGTGAACTTCCACCCGTTGCCCTACACCCCGTGGAGCGACAATCACTACTGGGTGACCTTTGGCGTGCCCGCGCCACTGTTCATGTCGTGGCCCGACCGGTACTTCCACACCCAGCTCCTCACCGCCGACCACACCGACCCGATGGTCTTCGAGCGTGCCGGCCGCGTGCTGGGCAGTCTGGCCGTGGGGATCGCCCGGGCCGGTGCGCCCGAGGCGCTGGCCATCGTGGAGGAGGTCGCAGCCAGGTCGGCATTCAGGCTGACGCGGTTGATCCGTCAGGCGCTGGTCGGGCTGGGGCAGCCAGTTAAGAGTGGAGCGGCCACCCAGTGCCGGGATGCCGCGCCGGATCGCACGAGACGGTACGTGCAACTGGCCGTCGAACGGGATACACGTGCGATTCGGTCGGCACAGTCCCTGGCCGAAGGCGATGCCGGAACGGAGCGAGTGCGGCTATTCACCGAGCGGATTCTCACGGATCTGCAAGAACGGGCCGGCGCGGCACTCGATAGGCTCGGCGTGCTCGCGGATGGAGGTGCCGCTTCGCGCGAGACCAAACCTGCCGAGGTCCGCATCGTTCCCCGACGCGCAGTGGACGGAGTCGCTCCGGGAGTTGTCGGGCTGACCTATGAGGAAATGGCCGCGCTGGTCGGCGCCATGCGCGCCGAGGACCCCGCGGTCAACTGGGAAACGCTCCGGATCTTTGGCGACGAACTGTGGAATCTGGCCGACGGGCGCCGAACGCTGGCCGAAATCTGTGAGGCGATCTGCTTTGAGTTTGGATTCCACGTAGGCACCCTCCATTTTCTCGCGCTGGCGCGAGGACTGGAGAAGGCGGGGCACTTTCACGTCCAGGGATGAGCGAGCATCCATGCGGCTCCCGCAGACGTTTGACCTGGGGCCTCAAGGGATAACATCACAATAGACGGATGCCGGCGCGGACGGCGTCGGTAAAAGCTAAGACAGGGAGACTGGCCGACTATGGTCCCCGCTTCGTTAGCAGTGGGTCGCCTGTGGCCTTCAGACGAAACCTTCACGCACGTTGTACGCGCCTTCTGGCTCGACGCACTGCAGTCTGCCAAGGCTCTGGTGCGCCGCAATATTCAGGCGGCCGAGACCAGCGACAAGGCGATGAAGGAAGCCCTGCTGACAGTCATTGCGTGGCACAGTCATGCGATCGACGGCACGGACGGCATCCCCTCGTTCGAAGGGCACCTGCTGTCCGAGTTCGATGATCCTCGGACCGCCGTCGCGCTGCGACGTGCTTGTAGCGCTTTCGATGTCACGAACAGCTGGCGGCGGCTGACAGAGCTTACGCAGTTGTTTGGAGAATGTGCCTCCGAGCTTGCACGCCTGCACGGATATGCGTATCCCTCAGACTTGGAGACTCGCGTGCTCCGCGCGATCGACCCGTTTCACCGTGGAGACGGCCTGACGGATCGATACGGGCCTCACGGCAGGATGGACCACCGTCTGACAGTCTCACGCTGATCGGGTCACCGCCCTTCGGGCCGGAGGGTGGGTGAGGCTTTCCCGCGAACCTCTCGAGGAGTTGTGGTCCGGCCCGCTAAGGCGAGAAGCCGCTGATCAGGAGCTGCAGGTCACCCCGCCCCCATGCGGCAGGAAGAACCAGGGCACCTTCCAACCGGCACCGTCACATTCCTCTTCACTGACATCGAGGGATCGACGCGTCTTCTCCAGCACCTTGGCGATGCTGAGTCTCTGCAGATCTTCGAGGATCACAGAAGTCTGCTTCGGGCGACGATCGCTGCGGCCGGTGGCCGTGAGCTCCAAGATCAGGGCGACGGCTTTCTGATTGCCTTTCAGAGCGCAGGCGACGCGGTCGGGGGTGCCGTGGCGGCCCAGCGGGCCCTTGCCGCGCATCCCTGGCCGCACGATGCCAGGTTGCAGGTGCGGATGGGGCTGCATACCGGCGCGCCGATGA
>JBOGSE010000094.1:0-12564 GCA_050694895.1 bacterium
GCCCCGGCGATTCTCGAAGGCACCGTGATGCGCATCGACCTGCACGCCTCGCCACCACGGCTGCACGTGCGGGTCAACGGGACCACCTCGAGCGTGGTGGTGGGGCCACAGGCATCGATCTTCATCAGCGAGACGTCCTCCGGGCGCGGCGGCGCGGCCGGCCTGGGTCAGGTCCGACGGGGCGACATGGTCCGGATCACGCTCGACGAACACCTGCGGGCGGCGCTGATCGTCGCATCGCATCGCGAGGTCAGCGGACGCCTTGCGTGGATCCGGTCTGGGAGCATCAGCCTGGCCGGTGGCCAGGCCTTTCGCCTGGCCGGTGAGCCGGTGTTCCTTCTCGACAACCGCGAAGTCCGGCGGGAGGCCTTTCGGCGGGGGATGGCGGTCACGCTGCGCGTGCACCCGCGGACCGGCGAGGTCTGGGAGGTACGTGCCCCAACCCCGGCACCTCGGGCCCCAGTCGGGACTTTCTAGGACCGTGGAACGCGTTTCTTCCTTCTTGATATACTATTTGTATGCCCGCGTTTCAGATGATCACAGATCTACCTCCGCGCGGCGATCAGCCCGAGGCGATTGCCGGCCTGACGGAGAGCATCCGCGCAGGTCACCGGTTCCAGACGCTGCTGGGAGTGACGGGATCGGGAAAGACGTACACGGTTGCCCGCGCGATCGAACAGGTGCAGCGGCCGACACTCGTGCTGGCGCACAACAAGACGCTCGCGGCGCAACTCTACAGCGAGTTTCGGGAATTCTTCCCCAATAGCGCCGTCCGGTACTTCGTGTCCTACTACGACTACTACCAGCCGGAAGCCTATGTCCCGCAGACCGACCTGTACATCGCCAAGGATGCGTCGATCAACGACGAGATCGATCGCCTCAGGCATGCCTCCACAAAAGCGCTCATGGAGCGGCGTGATGCCATCGTCGTCGCCTCGGTCTCCTGCATCTATGGCCTGGGACGGCCCGAGGACTATAAGGAAGTGATGCTGCTCATCCGTAAGGGTGAACGGCGCTCCCGGGAGGACATCGTCCGCCGGCTGGTCGACATTCAGTACGAGCGCAACGACATCGATTTCGCGCGAGGCCGGTTCCGAGTGCGCGGCGACGTCGTCGAGGTCTTCCCGGCCTATGAAGAGCGCGCGGTCCGCATCGACCTCTTTGGGGACGAGGTGGAGCGCATCATGGAGGTCAATCCGCTGACCGGCGAGATCCTCGAGACGAAGGACGTCGTGGCCTTTTGGCCGGCCAAGCACTGGGTCACCACCGACGAGCGTCTGGAGCGCGCACTGGCCTCGATCGAGACCGAACTCCAGGAGCGGCTCGCGTGGTTTCGGGATCAGGGAAAGCTGCTCGAAGCCCAGCGGCTCGAGTTTCGGACCCGGTACGACATGGAACTGCTGCGGGAGGCCGGCACGTGCCCCGGTATCGAGAACTACTCACGGCATCTGGACGGCCGGCGGCCGGGGGAGCGCCCGGGGTGCCTAATCGACTACTTTCCCAGCGACTTTCTCCTGGTCGTCGACGAGAGCCATGTGACGATCCCCCAGGTGCACGGGATGCTCGAGGGCGACCGATCCCGCAAGCACAACCTGGTGAAGTACGGGTTTCGGCTGCCCTCGGCGTGTGACAACCGGCCGCTCTCCTGGGAAGAGTTCGATGCGCTGGTCCCCCAGTTTGTGTTTGTCTCGGCCACGCCGAGCCAGTACGAACTCGGGGTGAGCCAGACGGTCGTCGAGCAGATCGTGCGGCCCACGGGCCTGGTCGATCCGCTGGTTGACGTACGGCCGGCGAAGGGCCAGGTGGACGATCTGATCGCCGAGATCAAGACCCAGGTGGGCCGCGGCGAGCGCGCGCTCGTCACGACGCTGACGAAGCGCATGGCCGAGGACCTGAGCGCGTATTTGCAAGAGCTCGATTTCAAGGTGCACTACCTGCACGCCGAGATCGACACGCTCCAGCGCGTCCAGATTCTCAAGGATCTTCGGCTGGGGACCTACGACGTTATCGTCGGGATCAACCTCCTGCGCGAGGGGCTGGACCTGCCCGAGGTCTCGCTGGTCGCGATCCTGGACGCGGACCGCGAAGGGTTTCTGCGCTCGGATACCGCCCTCATCCAGACGATGGGCCGGGCCGCGCGCCATATCGGCGGCCGCGTGATTCTCTACGCGGACGATGTCACCGACTCGATGCGCCGGGCCATTGAGGAGACCAACCGGCGGCGGGCGATCCAGGTGCGTTACAACGAGGAGCACGGGATCACGCCGGAATCGATCGTGAAACCCATCCGAGATCTCATCGACCTGCAGCAGGTCGCCGAGGAGATCGAGACTTACCGGCCGTCGGCCGAGATCTTGACGGCGGAGGAGCTCATCAAGTTAGCGGAGACACAACGGGCGAAGGTGCCATGGGATGTCGCGCGGCTGCTCATGCTCTCGCCGGCGGAACTGGAGCAGACGGTCGAGGCCCTGGAACGCGCGATGCGGCGCGCCGCCGCGGAGCTGCAGTTCGAGAAAGCCGCGGTGCTGCGCGACCAGATCACCGAGTTGCGGAAAGGTCTTGGGGAGCCGTTCTTTGCGGGGGCCGGGGGCCGACGAGGCGGTTCGTCCGGCCGTAATCCGCGCGGTGGGCCCAGAGGCCGCTACCCTCGCCGCCGCTAAGACGGGTGGGATGTGGAGTGCAGGATTCGATTGCCGAACACCCAGTAATCACCAGGAAGACTCATCAGGCCGGAGGTGTTCTGGTGTCGAGCGATCGTGAGGTCTCCCTGGACGAGCTGGCGGCGATGGTGTCGCAGGGGTTCGGTGACGTTCAAGGGCAGATTTCAGGCCTGCGCGGCGAGGTCACGAGTCTTCGCGTCGATGTCGAGAGGCGATTCGACCGCGTCGAGCGGGATCTCGCCGAGGTCAAATACTTGCTGACCGATGTCGTGCGGCGGGATGAGTTTCTGGACTTGAAGCAGCGCATGGAAGAAGTGGAGCGTCGTCTGGGATTGAAGTCCTAGACTTGGGCTGGAGGACTGCACGGCGTTATGCCGATTGACCGCATCGTCGTTCGCGGCGCCCGCGAGCACAATCTGAAGAGCATCACCGTCGAGATCCCCAGGGATCGGCTGGTGGTCCTTACCGGCATCTCCGGATCCGGGAAGTCGTCGCTGGCCTTCGACACCATCTACGCCGAAGGCCAGCGCAAGTACGTGGAGTCGCTCTCGGCCTATGCCCGCCAGTTCCTCGGGTTGATGGAGAAGCCGGATGTGGACAGCATCGAGGGGCTCTCGCCGGCGGTGTCGATCGATCAGAAGGGTGCGCCGCGTAACCCGCGCTCCACGGTGGGGACCGTGACAGAAGTCTACGATTATCTGCGGCTGCTGTACGCCCGCGTCGGACAGCCCCACTGTCCGATTTGCGGCCGGCCGATCAGCCGGCAGACGCGCGAGCAGATCGTCGATCAGGTCCTGGCGCTGGGCGGCGGGACGCGGATCCAGGTCCTCGGTCCGATCGTGCGGGGGCGCAAAGGCGAATACCGGCAGCTCTTCGATGATCTCCGACGCCAGGGCTTTGCGCGCGTCCGGGCCGACGGCATCGTCTATGATCTGTCCGAGGAGATCCCGCTCGACAAGAATCGGAAGCACAGCATCGAGGTCGTCGTCGACCGGCTCGTCGTGAACCCCGACGTGCGGTCCCGGCTGGCCGACTCCGTCGAAACCGCGCTGAAGCTTGGCCAGGGGATCGTGTATATGGACATCGTCCCCGATGGCGAGCCGGGCACGCGAGCGGGTGCCCCGCCGGCCGGCGCCGCCCGCCGCCCGCGACCGGCGGGCACCGGGTCAGACAACGGCCTGCTCGTGTTCAGCCAGCAATTCGCCTGCCCGGTGCACGGGACCGTGCTGCCCGAGATCGAGCCGCGTATCTTCTCCTTCAACAGCCCGTACGGCGCGTGCCCCACCTGCACGGGGCTGGGGTTCAAGCAGGAGCTCGACGAGGCCCTGGTCCTCGACCGTGAGAAGAGCATGCTCGATGGCGCCGTGGTGCCGTGGGCCGCGTCGACGAGCGAGTACTACCAGGAGATCCTGACCTCGCTGGCCGTGCACTTCAAGGTCGAAATGAAGACGCCGGTGCGCAAACTCCCAAAGGCGTTCATCGACGTGCTCCTGCACGGATCGGACGAGCCGGTGCGGATACGGTACCACAACAAGTGGGGCGCGCAGCGCAACTACGAGACGACGTTCGACGGCGTGATCAGCCAGCTGGAACGCCGGTACAAGGAGACCGATTCGGAGTACGTGCGCGAAGAGATCGAGCAGTACATGACGAGTGCGCCCTGCCCGGACTGCAAGGGCACGCGACTCAAGCCCGAATCGCTGAGCGTGAAAGTCGGCGGCCGGAACATCGCCGAAGCCACGGCCCTGACCGTCCGCCAGGCGCTCGAGTTCTTCTCGACGCTGCGGCTCTCCGAGCGCGAGGGGTTGATCGCGACGCAGATCCTGAAGGAAATTCGCTCGCGCCTGAGCTTCATGGTGAACGTCGGCCTCGACTATCTGTCGCTCGACCGAACGGCCAACACGCTGTCGGGCGGCGAAGCCCAGCGCATTCGGCTGGCAACGCAGATTGGCAGCGGCCTGATGGGCGTCCTCTACGTCCTTGACGAGCCGAGCGTTGGCCTCCATCAACGGGACAACCGCCGGCTGATCGACACGCTGAGCGGGCTGCGGGATCTTGGCAATACGATCCTGGTTGTTGAGCATGACGAAGAGACCATTCGCTCGGCGGACTGGGTGGTGGACATCGGCCCCGGAGCCGGCGCCGACGGGGGGCACGTCGTCGTGGCGGGACCGCCGGCGGCCATTGCCAGGCATCCCGCATCTATCACGGGTCAGTTCCTCTCCGGCCGGCGGCGCATCGCCATCCCGGCCCAGCGTCGCACCGGACCCGGCCACGCGCTGATCGTCCGCGGGGCGCGAGAGCACAACCTGAAATCGATCGATGTCCGCATCCCGCTCGGCCTGTTCGTCGCCGTGACGGGCGTGTCCGGCTCGGGAAAATCCACACTTGTCGATGAGATTCTGTATCGGGCGCTGGCCAGCCGGCTCTACGGCACGCGCATACGGCCCGGCGCGCACGACCGCGTCGATGGGATCGAGCACGTCGACAAGGTCATCGAAATCGATCAGTCGCCGATCGGCCGGACGCCGCGGAGCAACCCTGCGACGTACACCAAGACCTTCGACCTCATCCGCGAGTTGTTCGCGATGACCACCGAAGCCAAGGCGCGCGGCTACGGCCCGGGACGGTTCTCGTTCAACGTGCGCGGAGGCCGCTGCGAGGCGTGCGAGGGCGATGGCATCGTGCGCATCGAGATGCACTTCCTGCCCGATGTCTACGTGCCCTGCGAGGTGTGTAAGGGGCGGCGCTACAACCGCGAGACCCTCGAGGTGACGTACCGGGCCCGCAACATCAGCGATGTGCTGGAGATGACGGTCAGCGAGGCGCTGGCGTTCTTCGAGGCGATCCCGCGGATCCGCCGGAAGCTGCAGACCCTCGACGATGTGGGGCTCGGGTACATCAAGCTGGGCCAGCCGGCCACAACCCTGTCGGGAGGCGAAGCACAGCGCGTGAAGCTGGCGACCGAGCTCTCTCGGCGGGACACGGGCCAGACCGTCTACATCCTCGACGAACCGACCGTCGGCCTGCATTTCGCCGACGTCGAGCGGCTGCTCGGCGTCCTGCATCGCCTGGTCGATGGCGGGAACACCGTGCTTGTCATCGAGCACAATCTCGACATCATCAAGACCGCCGACTGGATCGTCGACCTGGGTCCCGAAGGCGGCGAGTACGGCGGCGAGGTCATCGCCGAAGGCACCCCCGAAGACATCGCGCGTGTCTCCCGGTCATACACCGGCCGGTTCCTCCGCCGCGTTCTCGCCGCCGGCGGGCACCCCGACGGACAGCGTCCCAGGCCGGCGGGGCGGCCCAAAGGGGCGGGACGGCGGCGGCGCCACGCCCGTTCGTCCACGCCGCGCTGATCGCCATGCCGTCGGAGGAGCTTCGGAAGACCCTTCAAGTCCTTCCCGCGCGCCACGGCGTGTACTTGATGAAGGACGCCGCGGGGCGCGTGCTCTACGTCGGGAAGGCGGCGTCGCTGCGCTCGCGCGTCCGCCAGTACTTCCAGGACCCCGAGTCGCTGGCCAATCCACGTCTGCAGCATCTGGTGCCCAAGATCGCCGACGTGGCCGTCGTCGTCACGGCCAATGAGGTCGAGGCCCTCATTCTCGAAACCAACCTGATCAAGCAGCACCAGCCGCCCTACAACATCCGGATGGCCGATGACAAGTCTTTTCCGTACGTGAAGCTGACCAACGAGCCGTTCCCAAAGATCGTGATGACGCGCAGGGTCCTCAAGGATGGGGGACGCTACTTTGGGCCCTACCCGTATCACGAGCCGAAGCTGGTGGGCCGGACCATCCGCACGATTCGCAGGCTCTTCAAGCTCCGAACGTGCCGCATCGAGATCACCGGCGACCTGCCCCGGCCGTGCCTCGACTCTGACATGGGACTCTGCACGGCGCCCTGTGTGGCGTGGGGCGCCTCGGCCGAGGCCTATCAGGAGCAGGTGCGGCGGGCCGCAGTGTTTCTCGAGGGCAAAGAGACCACCTTGCTCGACGACCTGCGCAGAGACATGGCCGCCGCAGCAGATGCGATGCAATATGAACGGGCGGCCCAACTGCGCGATCAGATCGAAGCGATGGAGGCCATCGCCGAGAGGCAGCGGATTGCCACGCCGGGGCTGGAGGATCGTGACATCGCCGCCGTGGCCCTCTCCGGGGATCTGGCGTGTGTGGAGCTCATTACGATTCGCGCCGGGCGTATTCAGGATCAACAGCACCTGCTCGTCACCGGCGCGAGAGACCTCGACCCCGCCCTCATCCTCTCGCAGGCCCTGGCCCGCCATTACAGCGACCTGCCGAGCCTGCCGCGTGAGGTCCTCGTCGAGACCGAGCCCGCCGACCGGGCCGCAATGGCGGACTGGCTGAGCCAGCGCCGCGGGACGAAGGTGGAGATCGTCTCCCCGCAGCGTGGAGAGCGGCGCCGGCTGGTCGAGCTGGCGCGCGAGAATGCCGTTCTCTACCTGCAGCAGACCCGTGCGCGCGAGGTCGGTCCGTCAGGTGTCGGCGTCGCCGAACTACAGGAAGCCCTTAGCCTGGAGTCGCCCCCGTTTCGCATCGAGGGATACGACATCAGCCACTTTCGCGCCGGAGAGGCGGTCGGGTCCCTGGTGGTGTTCGAAGGCGGCCGGCCACGCAGGAGCGATTACCGGCAGTTCAGGATGCGAGCGCCTGAGGGCGGCGACGACTACGCGATGTTGCAGGAGATGCTGCGCCGGCGTTTTGAGCGCGCCCGCGCGGAGCAGGAGAGGCTCGACCGCGACGAGCCGCTGCGTCCCAAGTGGTCGGTGCTGCCCGACCTGGTCCTCATCGACGGCGGACGCGGGCAGCTCAACGCGGCACGGGAGGTATTGTTCGAATACAACGTGTCCGTGCCCGCCGTCGGGCTGGCTAAGGAACACGAAGAGATCGTGCTCGCCGAGCGTCCCGAATCGATGAGGCTCCCGCGCGACTCGCAGGCGCTGCAGTTGGTGCAGCGCGTCCGGGACGAGGCGCACCGGTTTGCGAACACGGCGGGCCGGCGGCTGCGAGAGCGCCGGATCGTGTTCTCGGCGTTGGAGGACATCCCGGGCATCGGAGAGCGCCGGAAGCGCGAGTTGATCCGCCGCTTCGGATCGGTGCGTGGCGTACGCGCGGCGGCGCCCGAAGCACTGACGGAGGTCCTGGGTCCGAAGCTGGCCGCGCGGGTGGTGGCGCATCTCGCGGAGCGTCCCGATGGTGACGCCGGCCCGGGGAGGGCCACGCCCGCCGAGGGCGCTTGACAGGCGCCGCGGCGGTATCTACCATATAGCCATAACTCAGGCTATATGGAGGGAGTCTCATGCGTCTCGTGTCCACCGCCGAACTCAAGAACCGCACCAACGAAGTCCTGCGCACCGCGCTCGCCGGCGATCCGGTCGTCATCACCCGGCACGGCCGTCCGGTGGCGTCACTCTTGAGGTTGAAAGAGGGCGACCTTACGGTCCTCGCGGGCGGCACCAGCCCTCATCGCGCCGGTGGCCAGAACGCGCGCGCCGGTGCCACGATGAAGAAGACGTCGCCGCCACTGGGCCCGTATCAGTACGCGGCGTTTCCGCAAGCCTTCGGCACGTTCTTCGTCGCGTACGGTCCCGCCGGCCCCGCGTTCGCCCGCATCTCTCCGACGGCGGCCGCCTTCGAGCGAGACGCGCATCGATACCTCGGCACTCCCGTGCACCGGGCTGGGGCGCCGGCCTGGCTCGCCACGGCGGTGGAGGCCGCGGTACGGCGCGGCGATACCTTCCGCGGCCCGGTCGATCTGCAGCGGCTAGGACCGTTTGAAGAAGAAGTCCTTGCCCGCCTGCGCCGGATTCCCGCGGGCGCGGTACGGACCTACCAGGCGATCGCGCGCGCCGTGGGCCAGCCGGGCGCCGCGCGCGCGGTGGGTGCGGCGTGTGCTCGCAACCCCCTGCCGTTGCTCATCCCGTGCCACCGCGTCGTCCGCACAGACGGCGGCCTCGGCGGGTACTCGCTGCGCGGCGGTGTCGCGCTGAAACGGCGCCTGCTCGAAGCAGAAGGCGCCCTCCCGACACTGCCGCTGTGAGTCTTTTGCCCCACGAGTTTGGCGCGTCGCCGGTCCCGGCGGTCGTCGTCGAGCGCCTGACACATCGGTTCCCCGCGCGACGGGCGGCGCACAAAGACGAGGTGGTGGCTCTCGCCGACGTCAGTGTGACCGTGCCATCGGGCGAGGTATTTGGCCTGCTGGGTCCCAACGGCGCGGGTAAGACCACGCTGTTGAGGATCCTGAGCACGCTTCTGATCCCCTCGGCGGGCGGTGTGCGGGTGCTCGGGTACGATCCCGCCAGGCAGGCCGATGCGCTGCGGCGTCACATCGGCGTCGTGCTGGGGGGCGAGCGATCGGTCTACTGGCGATTGACGGGTCGGGAGAACCTCCTCTACGCGGCGGCGCTGCACGATCTGCTGCCCGAGGTCGCGGCAGGGCGGGCCGCGGCGCTGCTGCAGCTTGTCGGCCTCGACGGACGCGCGGACGACCTGGTCGAGCGGTACAGCAGCGGCATGCGGCAGCGACTGGCCCTGGCGCGCGCGCTGGTGCATGATCCGCCCGTGTTGATCCTCGACGAGCCAACCGCGGGGCTGGATCCGCATGCGGCGCAGGCGGTGCGCGCGCTTCTGGAGGCGCTCCACCGCGACGGATCACGCACGATTCTACTCGCCACGCACAATCTGGACGAAGCCGACCGGCTGTGCGGTACGATCGCGATCATCGACCACGGTCGTATCCTGGCCTGCGGCGCGCCCGCGGATCTCAAAGCCCGGAACGAAGGGACCTCGGCCGATGCCACGCTCGAAGAGGTGTTTCTGGCGTTGACCGGGCGCACGCTTGCCGCCGCCGATACAGCCGGACTATAATCGGGATGCGTTCGAGCGGGAGTAGCTCAGAGGTAGAGCGTCTCCTTGCCAAGGAGAAGGTCGTGGGTTCAAGTCCCATCTCCCGCTCCAGAGAGAGGGCGGCGTAGCCAAGAGGCAAGGCAGGGGTCTGCAAAACCCCCATACGCCGGTTCGAATCCGGCCGCCGCCTCCAGAAGTCCTGCCATCGGTGAGCTTCCCTACCGGCCTCGGCGACGTGCCAGGGCCTTTTTGCTTTCGAAGCGGGTGAGTGAGTACTCTTCGGGGGGCCGATTGGTCCATCCGGCAGGAGTACGTCCAGTCTTGCGGAATACGCGCGACGAGTAGTGCTATAGCACCAGTCGCCTCACGTCGTCATGCGTATTCCACGTGGCGCCTTCGCCATTGGTGCGTCAATCGGCTTGGTACTTCTGGTCTCGCGCTGGCTCCGGCGGCTACTGGCCGCGGCGATGCGCAGAGGGGGGACTGAGATGGTTCAGGCGATGGTTCACGGCATAGCGCTCTTCCATGTAGAACGCAAGCATCCCGGCGGGGACGATCACCACGCTCTGATCTTGAAGCTCCGGCGTCTTCGCGCGCTTGATCTCGATAGTGCGGCCATAGGACAAATCCGGCCAATCTACCGCGTCTATAAATCAGAAGTCGTGGAGTATGAGGCCTACCAGTATCTCATCGAGGTGACGGCAGACAGCCAGGAGAAACTCAAGACCGCCTTCAAGCAGATCGATAAGGAGATCAATTGCCACATCGATGGGTTCGGGTTCTAATGTTCCCGAAGACTGATGCTGCCCCCAAGGTAGCGCGCATACTGGATGAGCTGTTCCATCGGCAGGGTTCGGCCTTGATTCCAGGCTGAGGTGAATGCGCTCTCCCCGAGCACGCGGCGAGCGTCAAGAACCGTCCGCTCATGTTCGAGCCGCTCGGCTGGCGGGAGGGGCGTACCGATGGCCTCGCGGCGCGCTTCGGCGGCACCCAAGAGCTGAACAGTCCGTTGCGGATCCGGGGTGACGCGGGCGAGGCCCTCAAGACACTCCGCCACCCCGGACAGGTTCCCCTGCGCGTTCCGCATGACCAGGCTCTCTTCGATGAGCGCCGCCGCGCGGAGAGGCTCGCGCTGCTGCCAGGCGATGACCCCGAGACTGTAGAGTGCCGCCGCAATGCCGCGTCTGTCGCCGAGCTCACGGCGGATGGCCAATCCCTGCTCGTAATAGGCGCGCGCGGAGGCATGGTCGCCCTGCTCGCCCGCTATCCGGCCCAGGGCGCTGAGCGACGCGGCGATTCCGCGCTTATCGCCCAACTCTTGCCGCTGGGCCAGACTCTCCTCGAATCGGGCCTGGGCGGCGACGAAATCGCCCTGGTCCCCCGCCACGATACCCAGCAGGTGGAGGGCCGCGGCGATGCCGCGCTTGTCTCCGGTCTGTCGGAACACCGTCAGGCTCTCCGTGCCCAGGGCGCCAGCCCGGTCAAATTCACCTTCGTGGTCGGCGATGTTTGCCAGGTTAACGAGCGAGCTCGCCATCAGGTGCGGGTCCCCAACCTCCCGGGCGTAGGTGAGGCTTTCCTCGTGCAGCGGCCGAGCGCCCCGGAAGTCACCCTGTTCGAGCATCACGTTGCCTAGGACGTTGAGCGCAGCGGCCATCCCCTGACTGTCCCTAAGGGTGCGGTAGAGGTCGAGACTCTCTCCGCTCAGCGCCTTCGCACGCTCGTAGTCCCCCTGCTGCTGCGCGAACTGGCCGGCGGCATTCAGGGCTTTCGCCCGCACGGCCGGCGGCGTGCCGGAACCAGCAGCCAGCAGCATTTCCAGCCACTGCCGCCCTTCGGTCCAGTACCCCCGAACCTGCCAGAACAGCCGTAGCGCGGCGGCCAGGCGCAACCCTTTCTCGCATGCGCCGGCCAGCAACGAGAACTCGAGCGCGGCCCGGAGATTGTCGTGCTCCGCTTCCAGCAAATCGAACCAGCGCTCGTCGGAGCCCCTCAGTCCCGGCTCAGCGTGCAGTGCCAGATTCAAGAACCAGTCGCGATGCCCGCTGCGCGTCGCCTCGTCCTCCCAAGCCTCTCTGAGCTTCTCGCGGGCGTATTGCCGCAACGTTTCCAGCGGCCGGTAGCGCGCCGTGGGCCCCTGTATGTCGGCCATGACCAGCGAGCGCTCCACAAGCTGCGTGAGCAGTTCCAGCACATGCCCCGATTCGATCCCATCGCCGGCACAGATCGCTTCTGCCGCCTCCAGGGTGAATCCACCCGCGAAGACCGACAGCCGCCGGAGTAGCTTCCGCTCCGGCGGCAGAAGCAGATCGTAACTCCAGTCCATCGCCCCGCGTAGTGTCTGATGACGCGGGAGAATCGTCGAACTGCCCCTGGTGAGCAGGCCGAGGGCATCTTCCAGTCGTGCGGAGATCTGCTCGACCGAAAGCACGTTGGCGCGCGCGGCGGCCAGTTGAATCGCCAGCGGGATGCCGTCGAGGAGATGGCAGATTTGGGCGACCCAGCGGGCGTTCTGCTCCGTGAGTGTGAAGCCTGCACGCACGGCGGCGGCGCGATCGCAGAAAAGCTGGACCGCTTCGGTTTGTGCCAGATGCTCGAGCGGAGGCAAACGCCGTAGATCGGGGAGGGGCAGGGGCTGGACCCGCCAGATGAACTCGCCGGCAATTCGCAAGGGTTCCTGGCTGGTTGTCAGGATGCGCAGTCGCGGACACGCGCGCAACAGGAGGTCGGTCAGGTGGGCGCACGCGCCGGACAGGTGCTCGCAGTTGTCGAGCAGCAGCAGCAGGTCCCGGTCTTGCAGGTAGTCGGATAGTGCCGCAGCCAGGGGTCGCCCGGGCTGCTCGCGCACGTGCAGAACGGAGGCCACGGCTTGCGGCACCAGCGCAGGGTCAGTAAGAGCCGCGAGTTCTACCAGCCACACCCCGTCCCGAAATTCCCCCGCGATTTCCGCACCAACATGGATGGCGAGACGAGTTTTCCCGATCCCTCCGGGCCCCGTCAGGGTTGCAAGGCGGTTGGTGCTGAGCAAGCGCTTG
>JBOGSE010000095.1:0-5345 GCA_050694895.1 bacterium
GAAGCCGGCCCCCGGCCCGACTCCGGTCCATGCGATCGGCAGCCGCAGCGCCTGGCGCACCAGCACGCCGGCGCCCAGCGCCAGGGCCACGGCCGCCGCAATCTCCGCCCTACGCATCGTCACCGCCGGGGGGGCAGGCGATCACTCCGTGGCGCCAATCACTCCTTGGCCACGAGGCCGCCTTTGACCATCAGGCTGACGACCGAGGCGTCCTTCTGCTCCAGCCACCGCACGAACTCCGGCCCGGTGAGGAACGCCTTGGTGAACGCCCCGCGCTCGATGAAGTCCGCCATCTCCCGGGTCTCCATCAGCTTGCGGAACAGATCGAGATAGAAGGCGGCGGCATCGGCGGGCAGTTCCGGCGGCCCGAAGACTCCGCGCAGCATCTGGTATTCGATCGGAAACCCCTGTTCCTTCAGCGTCGGGACGTCTTTCCACCTGGGTGTCTGGACCCGCTCGCTGGCGAAGATGGCCAGGGGGCGCAGCCGGCCGGAGTCCCAGTGGCCGATCATCTCCAGAGGATTGTTCACCGTGAATTCGACCTGCTTGCCGACCAGGGCCGCGGCCACCGCCCCGCCGCCGGGGAACGGCACGTACGTGAAGTCCACGCCCCAGGTCTGTTCCAGCGCGACCATGATGATCTCGTCTTCCTGCTTGGAGCCCGTGCCGGCCATCTTGATGCTCCCAGGAGGCGCGGCCCGCGCGGCCCGCTGAAAATCGGCCACCGTCTTCCACGGTGAATCGTTGTGGACCGTGAGCGCAAAGTGGTCGAGCAGGAGGCGCGCGATCGGGGTCAGGTCCTTCCAGGAGAACCGCGACCCGTCGCGCTTCCGGATCACCTGCGCCTGCGGCGTCGCGAACAGGTTGTCGAGCGTGATGAGAATCGTATGCGGGTCGCCGGTCTTGTCAATCATCCAGAGAAAGGCCTGCGCCCCGGCGCCCGCCGGACGGTTGACTGGGATGATCGGCTGCGATGAGAGGTTGTACTGCGCGATCAGGGGGGCCATGAACCGGGCCTGCTGGTCGGCGCCCCCGCCGGTGCCCGCCGGGATGGTCCACTCGATCGGCCGGCGTGGCGCAAAGGCCGGGCCGCCCGCGGCGGGCATCGTCCCGGCCACCAGCACCACCACCAGCCCCACAAACACGAAGAGCCTTCCCAGGTACGACCACATCGTCCCTCCACCCCCTCCGGCTTGACGAGATGCCTTTCGGGTGAAAATACGGCTCGCCCCTGTGCGCAGTTCTGCGGCGCGGCAGGAGCGAGCGATACCCTTGCAGCGTTGGCCCATGAAGGACCTCAGGCCGGGGGTTTGTCCCTCTTAAGTTCACTGGCGAACGGTAGCACCCCCGGAATCAACCACTTGGTCCACATATCGTCGATCTTGCTCTGGAAGTAGTCGATGTCGTCGTCGGTGAAGTGCGCAAACCGGCCCTGGCGGTTCAGGTAGTCACGCACGGGGCGCCGCTTGAACCGGCCTTCGGCCATCGGCTTGGACTTCCCGTACATCTTGAGGGTGTGGTTCTCGACCTCGAACAGCGGCCAGATGCCGGCTTCGACCGCGATCTCCCCGAGTTCGTGCGATTGGATGGGATCGTAGTCCCAGCCCTTGGGGCACGGGTCCAGCGAGTGGATGAACGTGGACCCGCCGATCGTCAGCGCCTTGCGCACCCGGTTCATCATGTCGACGGCATACGACGCGCACACCGTGGCCACGTACTTGCACTCGGGATGCCCCGCGGCCAGCATCGCGGCGACGTTCTTCTTCCACCGGTTGTGGAGGATGCGCTTCATCTTGCCCGGGGGGCTGAAGGTCGTGTGCGCGCCCCAGGGGGTGTTGCCCGAGAGCTGGATGTCGGTGTTGGCGTACGACTCGTTATCATACATGAGGATCAGGAAGTTGTAGTCGGTGTGCGTGAGGGACGCCGAGATCGCCGAGAGGCCCATGTCCGCGCCGCCGCCGTCGCCGCAGAAGGCGATGACGTTGATCGGCTCGGTGGCGATCTTCTCCTTGCGCATCAGCACCTTGAGGGCCGCCGCGGTCCCGAGCCCGGCCGAGCCGCTGCTGCCGAGCTGCGTGTGCATCCAGGGTACGACCCACGACGTGCTGTAGTAGGTCGTGTTGGCCACGTACATGCAGCCGGTGCTGCCGAGCACGATGGTGCGCGGGCCGGCCGCTTTCACCATCAGTTTCATGACCAGGGCCGACTCGCACCCCTGGCACGTGCGGTGGCCGGAGGTGAAGTACTCCTCCAGCGGCACCTTCTTGACCCCTTTGAAGGGATCGAGAACCGGAACCGGATAAGTCTCGATCGCGTCTGCCATGACGTCTGCCTCCCTCTATTCCTATTCCCGCAATCCGATCCAGTACGTATCGCGCAGCCGCTCGCCTGCGGCGGCCCGGAACGCCATGTCGGTCATCTCCCGCACGTACGGCACGGTCACCTCGCGCCCGCCCAGCCCGCAGATGAAGCCGACGATCGGCGGCCGCTTCTCGGCATTGTAGAGCGCCGAGCGGACCTCATTCGCCACGACCCCGCTGAAGTAGGGCGAGCCGTAGGAGTAGTCGCGATCGATCACGCCGACGGCCGCAAAACGCCCGAGTGTGGCCTGCAGCGCTTCTGTCGGGAACGGGCGGAACCACCGCAGGCGCACGAACCCGACCTTCTTGCCTTCTTTTCGCATCTTGCGGATGGCCACCTTCACCGGCATCGACAGCGTGCCCATCCCGAGCAGGACAACCTCGGCGTCGTCGGTCTCGTACTCCTCAAAGAACGGGTTGCCGTACTTCCGCCCGAAGATGCGCTCGTGGTCGGCGTAGGCCTCCGCGATGACCCCGGGGGCACGGCGGATCGCCGCATCGTTCTGCTTTCGGATCTCCATGACCCAGTCTTCGTTGGCCTGCGGCGCGATCGTGATGGGATTGTCTGGGTGCAGGGTGAGGTCGCCGCGGTCGTACCGGGGCAGAAACTCCGTGACCTTCTCCTGTGCCGGGATTTTCACCATCGACTGCGAATGCGTGAGAAACGCGCCATCGCAGCCGAGCGCGCAGGGCAGCAAGATCCGCCGGTCTTCGGCGATCCGCCACGCCAGCAGGGCATGGTCGAGCGCCTCCTGCGCCGTGTCCACCCAGACGAGCATCCATCCGAGGTCGCGCACCGCGAGCGCGTCGTTGTGCTCGACGCCGAAGGCGCCGGGATCGTCGAGCGCCCGGTTGCCGACCATCGCCACCATCGGCACCCGCAGGGCCGGGGTGACGGTCAGCGCCTCGAAGGCGTACATCCACCCCACGCCGCTCGATCCCACGAACACGCGCGCGCCCACCACGGAGGCGTGCTTGACGATCTCAAACTGCGAGTGCTCGCTCTCCGCGACGATATACTCGCAGTCCATCTCGCCGTTGCTGACGAGCTTCGCGACATACTGCATCACCGTGTCATATGGCCGGATCGGATAAGCGGTGATGACATCGACGTCGGCCAGTTTGCACGCGACCGCGATCGCCTCGCTGCCGCTGATCAGCTCTTCTTTGTCGGCCAGCGCAACTTCGGGCTCTCGGACCGTGGCCATCTAGACTCCTCCTGCGCTCGCTTCGGTAGTATCGTCGCCGCCCACTTTTTCCTCGCCCCCGGCCAGGGTGCCGACCGCGGCCATCGCCTTGACCTGCTCGGCGTACTGCCCGCGGTAGCGGAAGCCGTGCGAGCGGTCGGGCCGGTGTTGGATCTTCTCGGCCACCCAGGTCTTGTATCCCGTCTTGTCCGCCTTCCACATTTCCCACTGGCTCGCGTTGTCGCCAAACTCGCCCTCGTTGACCATGGTCACGCAGTTGTCCACCGGGCAGACCGCCTCGCATACGCCGCAGCCGCAGCACGACTCCATGCGGGCGTCGTACAGGCCGTCCGGCGTCACGTCGAAGCACGAATCCGGACACTGCAGCCAGCACAGCGTGCATTTGATGCACGTATCGAAGTCCACGACCGGGCGCATCGTCCGCGTGCTGAATTTCTTGAAGTAGGGGTTCGTCGCGGGCCGGTAGCCGCCCACCGCGCCACCTTCGGGATCGGCGAAGCCACCGCCCATCTGGATGCTGTCAATCACCACGCCCTCGCGCATCTCCTTCCAGCCAGGGAGGGTGAACTCGAAGGGGGTCTCGGGATTGCCCTCGCCCGCGGGGACCTGGATCGACTCGACCCGTTCGTATGCTTTGCGGGCCGAGAGGACTTTGAGGTCGTCCTTCCATTCTTCCTTGATGGCCTTCTCGACGGCGTCGAGGCTCAGCATGTCGGGAACCAGACGCGCGATCGTCCCGAGGATGCGCACATCGGTGTGATCGTCCTTGTAGACCCACAGCCCGCTGAAGCTGGGCACGGCGCGCACGATCGCCAGCTCGTAGGGGGTGTCCTTCGTATGGGTCATCTTCAGCAGATCGTCGAACCCGAGCATCGAGGTCACGATCAACTTGCCATTCGGATTGAGCAGGCGGTTGATCGGCTGGAGTCCATACCACGCCCACGACTCGACGCCTTTGCACATCGTGTCGTCCACGTTCACCGTGACGTCGACGCGCTTGGGTTCGTACTGCGCCATACTCTCTTCGAGCGTCTCGTCATCGGGAGCGATGATCGCGAAGTTCTTCGCGGGGATGCCGTTGCGCTCGGGGGAGTCCCCATATCGCCCAAACGAGATACCCGTCTTGCCTTCCTTCGAAGCCGCGAGCACTAAACCGCGGCTGATATGCTTGGCCAGCGTTTTTTGAAAGATCCCCCGGTACACGATTTCGATGGCATAACTGCGGTCCATTCTTCTACTCCCCCTTGGCTGCTCCGGCCGGCATCGCGTGGCGCTCCGGGAGCAATGTCTCCTCGATTTGCTCGAGATGATTGAGCATCGCGCGCGCCGCCAGGGCAGCATCCCGCTGCCGGATGGCTTCCAGGATCTGCCGGTGTCCGCGCAGCGACCGCTGCGGGCGCCCCCGCCCCTGGAGGGACCGCTCGCGGCCTTCGCGCAGGAGATCCATGAGCGCGTCGAGCACTTTGGGCACCACCTGATTGCGCGACGCCCGGGCGATCATGTCGTGAAAGGCGCTGTCTTCCTCGATGGCAAGGCCGCCCGCTTCCAGACGGTTGGCCTGCCGGGCGAGGATCGCTTCCATCTGACGGATCTCGTCGGGTCTGGCGAGACGGGCGGCTTCGCGGGCCATGGCAGGCTCGATCATCCTGCGGACGGCCATGAGATCGACAAGAAGATCACGGCGCGTCAACAGCGCCGAAGCGATGGGGCCCACGACCGTGTCGGTTGAGAGCTCTCGGATGACGGTGCCCTCACCCTGGCGAGGTTCGAGGAGGCC
>JBOGSE010000096.1:0-1132 GCA_050694895.1 bacterium
AGGACAGCACTCGCCGCGTGCAGGTGACGTCGGTGCGGCGGGCCGTGACCCTGGGCGCGTCCGCGGTGGCGGTCAACTGTTTCCTCGGTGTGCCGCATGACGGCGAGTTGCTCGCGCAGGTCGGCCGTATTGCCGGGGCCTGTGCCGAGTATGGCATGCCGCTGATCCCGCTGATCAACCCCCACCCGCGCGATCAGTTCGACCCCGAGCGCGTCGCGTATGTCTGCCGCGTGGGCGCCGAGCTCGGCGGTGATATCGTGAAGAGTGACTACCCGGGGAGCCCCGAAGCCTTTGCCCTCTCCATTGCAACATGTCCGCGGCCGGTCCTCATCGAGGAGAGTCCGCTGTCATTGACGCCTGAAGGCACGCTGCACACGGTTGATGGGGTCCTCCGTGCCGGCGGCGCCGGCGTGATGTTCGCCAACCGCATCTGGGACGCGCCGCGCCCCGCGGCGCTGGCACGGGCAGTGGCAGGCATGGTGCACGACGGCTGGTCACTGGACCAGGCTCTGCACTACGCTCAGGAAGCGACTGACTGACGGCGCGGGGACTCATCGCCTGATGGAGTGGGTCTACTGGGCGATCGTCGGCGCGGCGTTCATTCACATCGCCGAGGAGTACTGGGGCGGCTTTCTCATCTGGTTTCCGAAGTTCACGGGACTGCGCATGACACGGACCCGGTTTGTGATCGTGAACACGCTCTTCGTAGTGCTGTGCGTTCTGGCTGCCATCAGTGGTCAACGTCGGCTCGTGTTCAGCCTCTCGGTGGCCGCGTTGATATTCATCAACGCCAGCATTCACATCGTCGGAACCGTCAGGTTCCGGCGGTATTCGCCCGGCCTGGTCTCTGCGCTCTTGCTCTACATTCCGCTGGCGGTCTATGCTTACTCCCGTTCGGCCGCCGCGGGCCTCCTGACGGGGTGCCTTGAATTCTATGAAAAGGCGTTTGAGTTGAGGATTGTCAGACTGTACAGGGGGGACGAGCATCCGCCCTGGGCTGAACTACAGGTGGGTGACATCCGGCTGGCCCTCCATGCAGGATACGAGGGGCAGCCGCACCGACAAAACGAGCCTGTGGCGATCCATTTCGAGGTAGAGGATATCCAGAAGACCACCGAGCGCATCAAGGCCT
>JBOGSE010000097.1:0-2075 GCA_050694895.1 bacterium
CGGGATATCGCGTTGACCTATCACGTCCGCTACTGGGGGGCCAAAGCCACACTGCGGTGGACACTGGAGGAAGACACTGGAAGCATGGATGTCGTGGTGCCCGATCAGGGCGCGATGATCACCAGCCTTGTCCTTGAGGCGAAGCCTCCGGGTGTGATCCGTGGCCAGCGATTCTTGCGGGTCGCCCGCAGCGATCTCGCTAAGGGACAGGTAATTGAGGTGGCATTAACTGGCTTGCCAGGATACTACGCTCCTGTGGTACCCTGGCTGGCCGCCCTGCTGGCCGTGATCCTTGCGGCGACGCTGGTGATATCTGTGCGAACCACTAAGGCGCGAGCGGTCACCCTCCGCCAGTCTGGCTGAGGATCTTCAGGATCTGCAGAATCTGCCCCGCATGCCGCCCGAACAGGATATCTACACGCTGTACGCGGATCACCCCCTGGGGGTCGACCACCACGAACCCCATCTGCGATATTCCACGCATCCCGCCCATCGGCTGCCCCGGTTTGGGCAGCAGGTCGTACTGCCTTGCTACCTCCAGATCGCCATCGAGCAGCACCGGGAAGGAAATGCCGGTGATCCGCAGGAGCCTCCGCGATTGCTCTGGCGTGTCCCTGTTGAGCACATAGACGTCCGCCCTTTGTCCGAGGGGTTCCGCCGAGCGTTGCAGCTCCACGAGCTGCTCGAGGCAGAGCTGTCAGCCAACCCCCATATGAAAGACGAGAACGGTGGGCCTGCCGCGGCCTGGGGTGACTGCATGGGTTCGGCCATCGGCGGTGGCGAGGGAAAAGGACGGCGCGCGCTGCCCGACCAGGGTGTTCACATCCTGGGCGACATCACGCCCTCCCGCTGGCCCCGGCAGGGCGCCCGCAGACGACGGCTCCCGGTCACGGAAGACGAGCCAGCCGCCCGGGATGACAAGCGCGAGCACTACTCCGACCACGATCCAACGGAAACGCCTGGCCCGCTGACGGGCCGCCCGGCGATCTTGCTGGGGACGAAGGTTCGATCGGTGCTTCTTCTTGCTCATTTGTTCTACCGACCCGGGGAGGGAAGACCCTCGCGCCGGGACTCCTCGATCTGCCAGCGCCGGTGCTCCCCAGACCAGAGGCTCTTGAAGTAAACAATCAGGGCGCGGACATCCTCGTCGCTCAGTTTCTCCTTAAAGGGCGGCATGGTTAGCTCCTCGGTTTTGTTGAAGGGATCGCGCCATCCATTGCCGATGATCTCGGCCAGTTGCCTGTCGCTGTGCCGCCACGTGTGCCCACTGTCATCATGGGGCGGCGCCGGCAGATTCCCTCTAGCGTCGGGCTGTGTCCAGTTCTTCGCACCCTCAGCCCGTGGGCCGTGGCAGCTCGCGCAGGACTGGACGTATACTGCGCGGCCACGGGCTACCTCGGCGGGGTCCAGGGGAGGAGGTTGCCCTGTCGTCGCGGCGGGCCCGGTGCGGGCGCAGCCGACCAGCAAGAGAGCGGAAATCGCACAGAGCGCCACTCCGGCGTGCCCGTGCGTTCTGCGTTTCCTTTCTTGAGGAGATCGCCTCCCGGCCTCATTCGTCACTGCACGCGACGCCACGTGGCCCCGCCGTCACGGCTGCGGAACAGTGTGCCGTCGACCATAGCCGCGAACAAGTTTTGGGGACGGCGCTGATCCTGCGCGAGAGCCACCCACCTACCCCTTCCTGTTCCCACGGCTGCGGCCTGCCAGGTTCGACCCGCATCGGTCGAGAGGAAGAGGCCGCCGGGCCCGCCTGCGTAAACGCGCCGGGATTCACGGGCATCGACGAGGACCGCTGCGACTTCGGTTGGGGCAGGCCACCGGCCCACCTGTCGCCATCCTCAGAAGCAGTCCATGCTGATGTACGGGCCGTCCGCGGTGCCGGCATACAGCCACCCGGTGTTCATGCTGCCCGGCAAGGGGGAGTGCGCGAGTGCCAGGACAGGTTTGGCTGCCGGTCCTCCATCCATGCGCTGCCACTCCCGGCCTCCGTTTTCTGTCCTGTACATTCCCCGGCCTCGAATGGAGGCGAAGAGCGTCTCCCGCCGGAACGCATGGATCGCGAGGGCCTCAACCTC
>JBOGSE010000098.1:0-6552 GCA_050694895.1 bacterium
GGCCGCCATCCACGGCGAAGGAGGACCTCGGCTTCCATGCGCCAGCCACGAGCCTGCACCAGGGCCGCCAGGAAGCGAGCGAAGTCCACGCCGTAAGACCGCGTGCGCCGCAGGACAGAGTTGGGACCATCGAACGTGATGCGATAGCCGCCCGCTCGCAGCCGGTCAAGCCGGTGGAGCAGCCGCGACAGGCGCGCGTACTGCACAATGTGCTTGAAGTCACCGGTGGCCTCGACGGTCATGCGGACCGCGTCGTATAGTAACGCCTGAGCCTGCGCGAGGTCATAGTCGGCTCGCAGGGCCTCAGCGCCGTAACCAGGCGGGAACGCAGAGAGTCGGTGGAACTCCGGGTAGTCGGCGTACAGCAAAGGGACGCCGTCGAGGGACGAAGCCTTCGCGGCCGCGGCGGTCGGGAGGTCGAAGGTCTCGCGCAAGATCGCCCTGGCGCGGCCCGCATCCAGCACCGGGCGTCCGCGCGCTGCGGCCTCGAAGACTGTTACGCGGCGCTCGCCCGCACGCCCGCCGCGGGGCCATTCGTATGTCGCGACATCGTCGAGGAGCTCTACCACGGCCTCGACGCGGTCAGGCCGAAGGGCCGTCAGCGCCGCGCGGGCGGCGTCGCGCACACGACCGCGAGACCGGCCGAGCATCCGACGATAGACAGCAATCGCCCGTGCCAGGTGCGGCAGGGAATCATCCTGCAGTCGATCAGAAGAGATCGACCTGCCGGGCCTGGTCCAGTGATAGACGCGGTGCGCCTTGGAAAGCATTGGTCCGCCCGCGCCGGCGTGCCCGGGCAACGTCCGGCGACTCCTGGACAACAACCTCGTACAGCCGCGCGGTGCGGTCTCCAGACTTGCGGAGCAGCCGCCCGAGCCGCTGCACCGCCTCGCGCAGGCCCTTCTCGCCGCCAAGCACCACGCCCACCTTTACAGCCGGTGCATCCCAGCCTTCGTTGAGGACCTCGCAGGCGACCAGCGCCCGCACCCGCCCTTGACCGAAGAGATCGAGCACGCGGTTGCGCTCGCGCTTGTCCGAGTGCGCGGTCAGCGCCGGGATGAGAAAGCGGGCTGACACTTCGAGTGCCATTCGGTTCGACGCGGTGAAGATCACGACCTGATCGTCGGGATGCAGCCGGAAGATGTCTTCCAGCACGCGTAATTTCTCGGTCGATCGGTGGACCAACGTCAGCTTGCGGCGGTAGGCGCGTAGGATAGCCTTCGCCTCAGGATCGCCGCGCGAGCGCACCGCGAGGTCGCGCACCCAATCGAACGCCCGCGGCCCGGCCGCGGCAGGCTTGCCAGCGCCGTCGGGCTGGCCGGCGGTCTCGCGCCGCTGGCGCGCCACATAGGCGCGAATGCGCCGCGACAGCGTATCGAACTCCTGCTGTTCCTCTTCCGAAAGGTAGATCGGCACGCGAACGATGCTGTACCCGGCCAGCGTCCGGCCCCGCGCCTGCGCTATCTCCTCCTGATAAACCACCGGCCCGATCAGGTCCTCCAGCAGCCGATCCGCGCCGTCGGCGCGCCAGGGCGTGGCAGTGAGGCCGAGACGCATGGGCGCTAGGCAGTCCAACGCGCTCTCGCGCAGTGTGGGCGCCGGCAGGTGGTGGGCCTCGTCGTAGACGATCAGGCGGAAACGGTTGCCGATCTCTTTCATGTGAATGTAGGCGCTGTCGTACGTCGTCACGGTGATCGGCCAGACCTCGCGCCGGCCATCGCCCAGGATGCCGGCTTCAACACCTAGCCCCTGGCGGATGCGGCGTTGCCACTGGTACATGAGGTCACGCAACGGCACCACGATCAACCCCGAGATGCGCTGACGAGCGATAATCGCCAGTGCGATCTCAGTCTTTCCTGTGCCGGTAGGCTTGACGATCACTCCGCGGCCGCCGGCGCGCTCCCAGGCGTCGACTGCGGTCTGTTGATCGGGTCGCAGTGACGGGAGCGCCAGCCGCACCGTCGGGCACTCGAAGAACTGCGGGGCCTGGTCATCGACGGTCAGGTGATAGGTGGCGGCGTCCTCCCGCACGCGGAGATAGCGGTGCGCCTCAGTGCGCCAGGCGCTCACACGATCGTCCCAGGTTAGGTAGCGCGGCACGCGGGCAGATCGCGGCGCATCGAGACGCAGCGAACCGCGGTCGTAGCGGAGTCGAACGGGCTGTGCGCTCATGGCTGGGTTACACGCATGTCCCAACAACGTGTCAGGCCCTGGTCGTCAGTACAAGCCGCGGCAATCCGGAATGACCCGTCGCTTACGAGCGCCGACGCGCCCTCGTCGGTCGCGGCCACTTGCCAGGCGTACCCGCCCCATACCGGGGCTTCGGCGCTCGGCACGGATGAGCGCCACCAGTTCTTTGGTGGTGATGTCGGTGGGCACGCTCGGCAACATCTGGATAGATCTTACGGCGCTCAAGCTCAGTTGACCTCGGTCGAGTTCTATCCCGAGGGACAGCCGCGCCCGGGCAAGTCCAGGTTCTTAGGCCTTCTTTCGTGTCGCCAGGAGCTCCCGAACGGCAGGCAACAACTCCACGGGGACCTCCACCGCCGTGTGAGTTGTCGCCTCGAAGGCCGCTTCGTCTTCCGCGACGGCCTCCTCGTCCGTCTGGCTCTCATAGTGTTCGAGAACCCGACGGACTCGCTCTTCATCCCAGCCAGGTGGAAACCTCGTCTGCTTCATCGTCCTCTCCGGCGCCGCCGTAGCGCCCGCAGAGCCTTTGGCCCTAATTCGTACGCTGTGATCACGAACAATGAATCTGGCTCGGGATCTGGAACATAGACCACGCGAAGATATCGGCCACCCCGAGTCTGTCCGATAGCGACACGCACACCCTCCGACCCTGGTCGATCCTCAAGGGGGCGAGTAAGCACGTCCTCGACTTCCTCCTCAGACACTGCATGTTTGCGAATGTGTGGTTCGCCTGTCCCAGGGTCGATGTAAAATCTCAGACGCACACCCTCACTCTAACACCTCTCGCAGCCCCACCCACACTCCCGATCAATCTTCGGTGCCCGCCCCGGAACGGCGGCGCGGAGCGTAGGTATGCGAGGACGAAGGGAATCTGGTCCTCTGTGCTCATGGCCGAAAGCACTTGCGAACTTGGTCAGGGGACTACACGCTTAAGAAGCACAGGCCCAAACGCCGAAACCCGCGTCCTGACTGGATTTGCGCCCTCGCGATTCGTTGAGGGCTTAGGAGTCCCCTGCTCTATCTACTGAGCTACGGGCCCGCAGGTGCATTTTAGCAGAGCCGACGCTACTTCCCGAAGTCCTTCTCCAGGCCGAGAGGAATGCTCTGCACCCGCTGCGACGTCGATCCGCTCAGGCGCCAGACCTCACCGGTGAGCCGGTGAATCTTGTATCCGGTATCAGGCCCAGTGGGGACGACCTGATAGACCCTGGCGTGAACGACGAGGGCCGCGGCGATAATGAGCGCGGCGACGATGATCGTCATCGCCAGACTAAGTCTCATCGAGTCTCACTTAGAGGTTCAGCACTTTTCCGAACAGCCTCGGTTTCCTGCCCTACGACCAGAGGAGTTTGTGGAGCGCCGAGTGGTCCAGGTCGCCGTCGCCTCTCGCCACAAGCGCGTCGTATAGCTCCGCCGCGCTGGCCAGATGCGGCAGCCGCAGGCCTGCGGAAGTCGCGAGATCCAGGGCCAGCCGCAGGTCTTTGAGCTGCGCCTTGACCTTTCCGCCGGGAATGTAGGCGCGTTCAATCATGCGGGTCCCGTGGATTTGTAAAATTTTTGAATCCGCGAATCCACCGCGGACGGCCTGCTGGACGAGTCTGGGATCGATCCCGCACTTTTCCGCCAGGGTCAGCGCCTCCGCCACGGCTTCGATCGTCAATCCGACAATGAGCTGGTTGATGGCTTTGACCGTGTGCCCCGCACCGGCGTTCCCGACGCGCACCACGCGGCCCAGGGTTTGCAGAATCGGCATGGCCCGCGCCACATCCTGCTCCGAGCCGCCGGCCATGATGGCCAGGGTTGCGGCCTTCGCCCCTTCCGGGCCTCCGGACACTGGTGCGTCGACCCAGCCGATCGCTTTTCGGGCGAGTCGCCCGGCGTGTTTCTTTGACCGAGACGGATCCGAAGAGCCCATGTCGATTACAAGCCGCCCGGATCGCAGGTGGGGCTCCAGTCCGCTCAGCACGGCGTCGGTGGCGTCTGAATCGGCGAGCATCAGCAGGCACACATCGACCTGCGCCGCCTCCTCCAGGCCGCGACAGAGACGAATACCGGCGACCAGATCGGCCGACAGTGACGAGCGATTCCATCCCCACACCGCATACCCCGCGGCCGTTAGCACCTGGGCCATGGGGCGGCCCATCAGGCCGAGTCCCAGCACGCTGATGGATGTCTTCATCTCTCGCTCCCGGTGAGGTTTTCTTCATGATAGCGAGCCGCGCGACTCGTGGACGAGGCGTGTACGATAGAGGGGCGCGGAGGTGCGACGATGACCGGCGCCGAGCTGCTGGTGAAGTGCCTGGAACGCGAAGGTGTCGAGTACGTCTTTGGCATTCCCGGCGAAGAGACGCTCCATCTCAACGACGCGCTGCGCGATTCCAAGATTCAATTCGTCACGGTGCGCCACGAACAGGGCGGGGCGTTCATGGCCGATGTGTACGGCCGGCTGACGGGCCGCGCCGGGGTCTGTCTGGCCACGCTGGGACCGGGTGCCACAAACCTCGCGACCGGCCTTGCCGATGCGAACCTGGATCGGGCTCCGGTGGTGGCCATCACGGGTCAGGTGAGCCGCGACCGGAGGCACAAGGAATCGCATCAGTTCGTCGACATCGTCAGTGCATTTGGCCCTCTGACGAAATGGAGCAGCCGGGCGGAGACCACTGGCACCATCCCCGAGGTCGTGCGCAAGGCGTTCAAACTGGCCCAGGAAGAGAAACCCGGTGCCTGCCTGATCGAGCTGCCCGAGGATGTCGCCGAGGAACCCGCGGAGGGTGCGCCGCTCAGGGTTGAGCGGGCTAGGCGTCCTTCCCCGGACAGGCCGTCGCTGATGCGGGCGGCAGAGCTGATCAATGAGGCCCGGCGGCCGTTGATCCTGGCCGGCAACGGGGCGATCCGCGGCCGCGCGACCGAGGCGCTGCGGGGCCTGGCCGAGCGCGGCGCCATCCCTGTGGTGAACACGTTCATGGCGAAGGGTGTGCTACCGGCCGATCATCCGCTGGCGCTCACTACGGTAGGTCTGGCCGAAGGGGACTACACGCGCGGTGGTTTCGAAGAGGCGGACTGCATCATTGCTGTCGGCTATGATCCCGTGGAGTACGGCGCGCGTACCTGGAATCCCGGTCGCCGCGCAAGCATCGTGCACATCGATTTCACCTCGGCCGAGGTCGACGCGTACTATCAGCCTGCGGTTGAAGTCGTGGCGGATGTCCGCGAGGCTCTCGAACTGCTCACACCGCTGGTCACCGCGACGCAGCGCCCCGCACCGGTGCGGGGGGGTCGCGGGGACCGCCATCGCGCGGCTGCCTTTCCAATGTTCCCCGAGCGCGTGCTCGCCGACCTGGAGGAGGCACTCGCGCCCGATGACCTGGTGATCTCGGATGTCGGCGCGCACAAACTCTGGCTCGCCCGCTTCTACCGTGCCCAACTGCCCAATACGGTGATCATCTCGAATGGCTTCGCGGCCATGGGCATCGGCGTGCCGGGCGCGGTTGCGGCCAAGATGGTGTTTCCCAGGCGCCCTGTTGTGGCGGTGTGCGGCGATGGCGGGTTCCTGATGAACGTCCACGAGCTCGAGACGGCGAAGCGACTCGATCTGGCGATTGTCGTGCTGATCTTCCGCGACGACGGGTATGGGTCGATCCGATGGAAGCAAGAGCAGCGCTTTGGGCGCACCGCCGGCGTGGACTTCGGAAACCCGGACTTCACCCGCCTGGCCGAGGCTTTTGGATGCCGCGGATATCGCATCGAAGAGGCGGCCCGGCTTCTTCCAACGCTTCGGGAAGCGCTCGCGCAGCCGGGGCCGGCAATTATCGACTGCCCTGTTGATTACCGGCAGAACAACCTGCTGCTCGAAGCCTAGGCCAGAAGCCGCGCGATGCGCCGGTTGATCGCCTGCAGAGCAGCCTTGACCACGCCCGGCCCGATATCGCCGTCGATCAGCACGCACCCGGCGCACCGCTCCGGCGCTGCCTCCAGGTGCCCCAGATACAGCGTGACCATGACCAGGCTGCCGGCCCACGCCGAAACGATGCGCACCTCATCGACCGCCGCGCGCCAGCCGTCGGGTAGAACGTGGTTGATCGCCTGCACCGTCGCATACGCGAGCAGCCGCCACGGAGCCATGCCCAGGCCCGGACCCTTCACTTCGCCCAGGTAGTGCTGTGCTCCATAGCCGAGCTCGACGGTCGCGGTCACCTCTCCCTGGACGGTCAACAGGTTGATGCGGCGGAGCAGCAGGCGCGGTTCGGGGCGGTCCGTCTCGACCGCGGTCTCCGGCGCGGGGACCAGACCCCCGGATTTAGCGAGCTTGACCTGGGTGCTCTGCCGGCTCGCAATGGTGATCAGGTCATCGACGGTGGCCTC